>DATMUM010000274.1:0-3496 GCA_035564175.1 Mobilitalea sp. | reverse complement strand
GAAAATCAGTTTACCAAAGCATTTAAGAACTTCAGTAACTTCGTTTATAAGAAAGAATTCCATACAACATCAATGGTTCATAAAATACGGAAGATTCTTAAACGCATCTCTTTATGCCATTGAAAAAGTATAATCTCAGATTACCGAATTCTTATGAAACCTTTCTTTCACATATCAATAAGAATAAATTGTGAATATAATAAAAGTATATATGCAATCAGAGGTTTAAATATGGAGATCTATGTGATCCAAAAAGGGGATACGATTAATTCAATTGCCGATAAATTCGGGGTATCAGCCAACAGATTAATACATGACAATGGGCTTGAGTTGCTTGATAATTTAGTTATTGGTCAGTCTATCATAATAACATATCCTTCACAGACTTATATTGTACAAGAGGGTGATTCATTATCAAGTATCGCTGAAGCTTTTGGTATTACGCTTATTGAATTATTAAGAAACAATTCGTTTTTATCTGACAGGGAGTATATTTATCCTGGAGAAACTCTTGTGATTCGGTACAATACCACCAGTAAAGTAACAGTAAACGGATATGCTTATCCCTTTATAAACCATAATACTTTAATCAAATCTTTACCGTATCTTACGTATCTCTCGATATTTAATTACAGGCTTTCAGAAGAGGTTGAAATTATGACTTATAGTAATGATACAGAAATGATACAAATAGCGAAAGATTATGGAGTAGTCCCTCTCATGATGCTGTCCTCTTTATCACCTTTTGGAGAACCAAATATCGAATTATTATTTAAGGTTTTAAATAACAAAGAGTATCATGATCAGCTGGTTAAGAACATTCTTAAGATACTAAAATCTTCTGATTTTCATGGGATTAATATCATGATAAGCGGTATTAATGAAACTAACCAAAAGAATTATATAGATTTTCTAACAGAGATCTCAAAGACTTTGAAGGACAATGGTTATCTACTTTTTATTACGATAAATCCGTATTTAAAATATACTGATGAACAGATTACTTTTGAACATCTTGATTATACAGCACTACATCAGATAGTTGACGGTATTATTTTTTTGCATTATGTCTGGAGTACCAATACGAATCCCCCTGCACCGGTCAGTTCCATTCGATTAATACAGAATTTAATTGATTATGTTGTTAAAATGGCACCGGCAGATAAAATTACTGTTGGGAAACCGTTGATTGGTTATGACTGGGAGCTTCCTTTCAATCCAAAAACATCTCGCGCTTATTCTCTTACGATAGCTTCAGCTTTACGTTTAGCTCATGATGTTGGTTCCATAATACAATTTGATGAAGAATCCCAGACACCATTTTTTCAGTACAAAGTCTTTTATGCCAATATACCGGTTGAACATATCGTATGGTTTATTGATGCCAGAAGTATTAACGTCTTGGATCAATTAGTCAATGATTATAATCTGACAGGCTCCGGTATATGGAATATGATGATATACTACCAACAAATATGGTCGTTGATTAACTCACAATATGAGATAATAAAACTTATTCCCAGTAATCTATAACCACTCGGGAGTAATGATCTTTATTCTCTAAAATATTCGTATAAAAAGACTTCATCATTGGTTTCTTCAGTTACTAATGATGAAGTCTTCCTCCAGGTATTAAATTAATTTATTATATTCATCATCCGAAACAGGCTCCAGCCATCCATCCGACCCTGCCTGACTATTGGAATCCACGGATAAATGAATAAACCAGCTATTTACCTAATAATCTTTCCTGCTCCTCAGGATACCTTTCACCAATAATCTTGATAGACTCCAGTTTATCTTGCAGTGGATACTTTTTCTTTTTCATAAGCATAAAGCTTCCAATCAGAATGAATAAAATACTGCAGCCCATACCAAACAAGGCACTGCTTTTCACCGCATATAAAGAAGCTTCCATAGTCAGCAAGGTACATTGCGTTACTACGATGGAGACCATAGCATCAATAAAACTGATGATTTTTAAGGTTGCTATAATAGGATCTTTCAGATGCCGATTTGCTACGGTACCATGTATGGCAAATCCCATTTTTGTAAATGCGATGGTGGCTACCAGATATACAATATTACCTTTATATACGGTAGAATCACCAACCAGATACATCCGTAAGCAGACCAGTAGGTAGGAAATTCCGAGGAGGCAGACAAAAATTCCGCTTCGTTTATATACGGTAAATTCCATATCATATCGCTCTTTACTGCTTTCTAAGCTTCGAGCATACGTATATTTTTGGATCGAATGCCCTCTTACGAAGCATAAAACTAAATAATAAATTGAGTTAGTAACGAACCAGGCTGAAAGGAGGTAGATACCAAGAATTAACTTACCCACGCCGATCATAGCATTGACCGTAAATGCAGCCAGTGATGTAGCTGCTGTTCGATCATGTGCATTTCCCATATGTCGGAGGATCAACTCTTTCATATGCGCCGCTCCTTTCTTTTGTACCATGATAGAATATTTTTTGAGAATAGGAAGCTGAAAGACTTTCCCTGTTTCTCTAAGTACGAATAATGCTAAGCAAGCAGACTATTTGCCTTCTCACATACTTTGTAGATTTCATCATATTTTTGTTCGATGAAAGGTTCTACCTCATTGGTTTTCTTCTTGCGAATACTGCTGTAGCAGAAATAAGGAATAATCCAACCTATAAAACCGGGGATTGCAAGTATCACACAAAGTAGCATCAGGTCTGCAAGATAGGCAAACACAGCGCCTGCCATGAAGGCTGTTCCTGCCACGCCTATGATATAGGCAATGACGGAAGCCATTAGCACCTTGGATAACTCAAGCTTTTGAATATCATTAGCACAGGAATCGAACTGGCGCTGTAATCTGCTTAGTTCGGCCTTATTTCGCAGTTTACGGTCACGCTTAAACTTCATGGTTACAACACCGACAGGATGCAATGGTACTGAAGTACCTTCCAAAATCCAGCCAAAATTGACGTATCCGTCTGCATAAAGAGACTCCATGTTACTTTTTACTGTAAAGTCCTTGTATTCATAACCTATAAAGTTATTTTCATTCTTCGTGATTTCACTCATGTTAAATTCTCCCTCATCCTTTTTTTCAGTTTTTCTGACTTATTAAATGAGTCAATTCTAGCCTCAAAATGTTTTCATGTTGCTAATAAAATGCTACCTGTAATATGTTTCTTTAAAAATATAACTTGTAAAATGTTTCTTAGAAAATTAATACCTACAAGTGAATCGATGATCAAAGCTAGATTTTTCGTATGTTTATACTACATCGTAATGAGCCTCATTAATACTTCGAAATATCCCTTCTGATTACATTTACCCTTATAGTTCAACCTTTAACCTTACGGTAAAGGTCGAACCTTTACCAGCTTCACTCTTGACTGTTATTGAACCTCCCATTAATTCAATGACTCTGAGAGACAGCGCTAACCCAAGACCGTTACCTTCGCTGGAGTGCGATGTATCACCCTGATAAAATTTATCAAAAATATGT
>DATMUM010000273.1:0-8602 GCA_035564175.1 Mobilitalea sp. | reverse complement strand
TTATGATTTGTAATTACGGTACCTTCGGTGGGGAATTATATAATACTAGGAATGGCGGAAGTGATTGGGAGAAGGTTTGCGATATCGGCGGCTGCAGACCCTATGCCCAGGAGCTGGAAGCAGTTACGCCGGAGATCCTCTGGATTCCGAAGCATTCCGGTGCAGGACCGATTGAAGGCGGACTGTCTTATACAGTGGATGGCGGTAAGAGCTTTAACTTCATCGGCGAGGAATCAGGCTTTGTCAATTCCAATGGTGTGGAGTTTGTTACTCCATCGCTTGGGTGGGCTATCATGAACGGATTTCAGGACAAATACCTCATGAAGACGGTGGATGGAGGTAAGACCTGGGATAAAGTAGCTTTGACATATAAATAGATTATTTCGCATAATATATAATTATTAGATTTACAAATAAAAAATTCTGTATTATAATTGTTAAATAAATAACAAAAATATTCGTGCTGACAACGAGGGTACACCCAAGTAGGAAGGCGACAGAATAGATCATTTATCCTTTAATTCGTGTTATAAGGTTATATCATCGGGAAAGTTATGTAATATCAAGCATAACAATAGAAGCAATTATCACGGTCGTAGTAATCGTATTGCTTACGCGACATCCGATGCTTACCTGTTATCAGGAATAATAAGGTTTTGATAACTATCCCTGTGCCTTTCTAGGCACAGGGTTTTTTAATTTGCGCGAAAGCAAAATGAGCATTTACTAGCTTGCTGTGAAAATGCAAATGCGTATGCGATCCGGAGAAACTAGCGGAGCGTATTTCTTCCGGCTACAGGACGCAAACATTTAGTTCTTTAGCCTAATACATAAGTAAATCAGAATGCAACCATCAATTATAGATAGAAAGAGAGTGCTGCATGGCAGAAACTAGAAAATTAATTGAGAAGTTAGAACAACAGAGAATGCTAAACAAAGAAGAATTTGTTGCTTTACTATCCAACCTTACGGAGCAAGATAAGGAACTTCTGAGGGAAAAAGCCCGTCAGACAGCCTTGAAGCATTTTGGGGATAAGATTTATACCCGAGGACTGATTGAGTTTACGAACTATTGTAAAAATGACTGTTTTTACTGCGGTATCAGAAGAAGTAACCGTAATGTAGAGCGTTACCGTCTGACAAAGGAGGAAATCCTAAGCTGCTGTCAGGAAGGCCATGAGCTTGGTTTTCGCACCTTTGTATTACAGGGTGGCGAGGATGGAACTTACTCGGATGAGGATATGGTTGATATTATCCGCTCCATCAAGAAGGATTTCCCCGATTGTGCAATTACCTTATCCATCGGAGAGAAGAGCTATGAGAGCTATCTGAAATATTACCAGGCGGGGGCGGACCGTTACCTCTTAAGACATGAAACAGCGAATGAAGAACATTACCGCAAGCTCCATCCCGAGAATTTAAGTCTGCAAAACCGAAAGCAATGCCTTCAGAACCTGAAGGAAATCGGTTATCAGGTGGGTGCCGGCTTCATGGTGGGTTCCCCATATCAGACAATGGAGAACCTTGCAGAAGATCTTCTGTTTTTAAAGGAGCTGGATCCGGAGATGGTCGGAATTGGGCCCTTCCTTCCCCATCATGAAACTCCTTTTGCAGACCAGCCGAAGGGCTCCATGGAATTAACCTTAGTATTAATCAGTGTTCTCAGATTGATGCTGCCGGCAGCCAATATCCCAGCAACAACTGCCCTTGGAACGATACATCCGAACGGACGTGAATTCGGAATTCAGGCAGGGGCCAATGTACTGATGCCGAACCTGTCACCCACCATTGTCCGTAAGAAGTACCAGCTTTATGATAACAAAATCTGTACCGGGGATGAGGCAGCGGAATGTAGAATGTGTCTGACCCGGAGAATGAAGAAGATTGGCTACGAATTAGCTGTCGACCGCGGTGATTATAAACATTTTACCGAATATACACCTCGCATATCCGGTTCAGTAAAGGAGAAATGATTATGTATGATGTAATGTCTAAGAAAGCAGAGGAATTCATCTGCCATGAAGAAATACTTGAAACTTTGGAATATGCAACCGCGAATAAGAACAATCGCGAGCTGATTGACAGCATCCTGGAAAAGGCAGCACAGATGAAGGGTATCTCACACAGAGAGGCCTCCGTTCTGCTGGAATGTGATCTGGAGGATGAGGTTCAGAAGATTTATGATCTGGCAATCAAGATCAAGGAGAGATTTTATGGTAACCGCATCGTTATGTTTGCACCTCTCTATCTGTCTAATTATTGTGTCAACGGCTGTGTATACTGCCCTTACCATTATGTGAATAAACATATTCCCCGTAAGAAGCTGACCCAGGAGGACATCCGTAAGGAAGTTATCGCACTTCAGGATATGGGACATAAGCGTCTTGCTTTGGAAGCAGGCGAAGATCCGGTGAACAACCCGCTGAAATACATCCTTGAGAGTATCAATACCATTTACTCAATTAAGCATAAGAACGGAGCAATCCGTCGTGTCAATGTCAACATAGCAGCCACCACTGTGGAAGATTACCGCAAGCTGAAGGAAGCAGGCATCGGAACCTATATCCTGTTCCAGGAGACCTACCATAAAGAGAACTATGAAAAGCTTCATCCTACTGGACCGAAGCACAATTATGCATACCATACCGAAGCGATGGATCGTGCGATGGAAGGCGGCATCGACGATGTAGGACTTGGTGTACTTTACGGTCTTAATATGTATCGTTATGACTTTGCAGGAATCTTAATGCATGCGGAGCACCTGGAGGCAGCCATGGGCTGCGGACCCCACACCATCAGTGTTCCCCGTATTCGTCCGGCGGATGACATTGATCCGAACAGCTTTAAGGATGGCATTTCTGATGAAATCTTTGAGAAAATAGTAGCGATTCTCCGTATCGCCGTTCCTTACACCGGCCTTATTGTATCAACCAGAGAGTCCCAGAAGAGCAGGGAAAAGGTATTAAAGCTTGGTGTTTCCCAGATCAGCGGCGGCTCCAAGACCAGTGTCGGCGGCTATGCTGAAGCAGAACCAGAGGAAGAAAGCTCAGCTCAATTCGATGTGGATGATACAAGAACCCTGGATGAAATCGTAAACTGGCTGCTGGATAAAGGTCATATCCCGAGCTTTTGTACTGCCTGCTACAGAGAGGGCCGTACCGGCGACCGTTTCATGACCCTGGTGAAATCCGGTCAGATCGCAAATTGCTGTCAGCCCAATGCTTTAATGACCCTGAAGGAATACCTTGAGGATTATGCTTCCCCGGATACCAAAGCAAAGGGCGAAGCTTTAATTGAGAAGGAACTGGGTTTCATACCAAATCCAAAGGTTCATTCCATTGCTAAGGATAATCTTGTGAAGATTGCTAACGGCAGCAGGGACTTCAGATTCTAAGCTGAACGAAATCACCTTTAGATTCACCCTATTAATTACAACCTCCTTAATATAATAACCGCAGGTGCAGTATGTTATTAATTGCTTCTGCGGTTGTTTTGTCTATTCTTATTTTAAGATATGGCTTGGCAATTCCTATAGATTTTTTATCTGATTTAGTATAAAATGGAAGAGTGATTGAACATAATCATAGTGGGTATGTTATAATTAAGCCTTATAATATAGTCGAATTAATAGAAGTTTTAAGCAGCTGAAGCTGCAGGAGGATGATCCTATGAATATTGACGATATGGCAAGAGCAAATCAGCTTCATATCGGTATTTTTGGGAAAAGAAACAGCGGCAAATCTACCTTAATCAATGCATTAACCGGACAAAACACTGCCAGGGTTTCCTCTGTTGCCGGAACAACCAAGGCTCCGCAATATCAGAATATCGAAATCTATGGAATCGGACCCTGCGTGCTAATTGATACTGCCGGCTTTGATGACATCGGATATCTTGGTCAGATGAAGGTGGATAAGACGAAGCATGCCTTAGAGATGACTGATGTTGCGTTGATTGTATGCAGCGAAGAAGATATAACCCAGGAGCTGGAATGGGCCAGGGAGTTTAAAGTCCGTAAGGCACCGGTCATTATCATAATCAATAAGATTGATCAAATCAGTAATACGGATAAGATTCGCAAGAAAATATATGAAGCATTAAAGCAGGAGCCGATTAAAATAAGTGCCATTTCTAAAATGGGCATTGAGACAATACGGGAAGAGATTATTCGTAATATTCCGGAAGACTTTGAGGTCAGGAGTATCATAGGCGATCAGGTTGGAGAAGGAGACACGGTACTTCTTGTACTTTCAGAGGACATCCAGGCACCCAGAGGAAGGCTGGTTCTTTCTCAGATGCAGACAATCAGGGAGCTGCTGGATATGAAATGTATTATACTAAGCTGCACTGCGGATATGCTGGAGAATGCATTGAATTCCTTAGTAAAGCCGCCAAGATTAATCATTGCTGATCCGCTAGTTTTACAGCTGGTATCCGATAAAAAGCCGTCGGATAGCCTGCTGGCCTCGTTATCACTGCAATATTCAAGCCATAAGAGTGAATAATGTAATCGTTATAAATAATATATACCGTTGTACTAGAATATTAAAATAGGGAGAATAAGATGGAAAGCGCAACAAAAAATAAACAAACTGAACAGGAAATCCTGCAAATGGTACAGAAGGCTTTTGGCAGTGGAATTGTTCCAGAAGCAGTAAAAATCAATGAATTAACCGAAGGCTTTTTCAATGTAGCTTATGAAATTGTCCTGCCGGACAGATCTGTTATCTTAAAGATTGCTCCCTCGCAGGATGCGAAGGTAATGAGCTATGAGCGTAACATCATGAAGGCTGAAGTCGAGGCACTCAGGCTGGTAGAAGCCAATACTTCTGTACCGATACCTAAGGTTCTTTTCTATGATGATTCCCATACCATCTGCAAAGCAGATTATTTCTTCATGGATAAGATAGAGGGAGATAGCTTTTTTCAACTGAAGAACAAAGGCCTGATTCCTTATGAGACACAGAACAGGATCTATCATGACATGGGGCGTTATAACCATGAGATGAACCAGATAAAGGGGACAAGCTTTGGTTACCTGGGCTTACCTGAGATGCAGGGCAGCAACTGGAGGGAAGTCTTCCTTACTATGATTGAGGAGGTCCTGTTAGATGGAGAAAGAATTGAAATCAGCCTTGGCGTATCCTATGATGAGGCTAGAAGCTTAATTAGGAAAGCAAGTTATACTCTTGAAGAAGTGAAGGAACCTGCCTTCGTTCATTGGGATCTATGGGATGGCAACATATTTATCAAGGATGGTGAGATCTCCGGAATTATCGATTTTGAGCGCGCTCTCTGGGCAGATCCACTGATGGAGTTTAATTTCCGGGGTCATATCAATATCAAGGACTTTTATGAAGGGTATGGTGCGAATCTTAAGGAGGCTGCTCCGATCCGTTCCCTGTTATATGATATGTATCTGTTCCTGATCATGATTATTGAAACAAAATACCGCATGTATCCGGATGACTGGCAATATGGATTTGCTACAAAGCAGTTAAATCGGGCGATGGATGAGCTTAAGAAGGCTCAATTTGTGTAAGCATAGATTGCTGAACAGGCATTACTTAAATTGTCGAGAAACAATCATAATCCAAACGGAAGTTCATGTTATAGAATATCCGATGGTTTATAATACTGAAGAGTAAACAAAAGGAACCCGACATCCATTGTAATATTGTTTGTCGGGTTCCTAATTTACACTAATTTGAGAACATTTTTATACTGTATGGGATCTTCATTTTGCCACTTTACTATATCTTGCTTCTTTATATCCTCTTCATGCTTGTTTGCAAATGAATTATCATTACTTCCATTATTACCATTACTGTTATCATTCTTCGGAAGGGTAAAACCATACAAGGATAAGCCAATATTACTCATGCTTGCGGGGTGTAAGGAATCTACTTGACAGATGGTGGTTCAAAGATTATATCATTTTTCATCTAAGGTCTACAAGAGCCTTTAGATTATAACTGTCATTATTTTTCTCAAATATTGCAAATGAGCCTATTGCCATATCATCTATTATTTGTGCTTCTGACAGTATAAATCCTTCAATAACACAGTAGTCTATAATTTTTTAGAAAGATAGTCAGTTATAGCTTTTATGCTTTTATTGTTTCCGGAATCATTTATTTCACTATTTAGTTCATCATCAACATCGAACGATCCATCTGCCTGTTGCAAAATAACATAAGCCTCGACGTTAGAACTATCATTTTTATTAGCAGCAATAATTATAATATCTTTTAGGCCATCCTTATTAACATCTTTAAATGAAACCGCTTTAATTTCATCAACAGTCATCAAATTTAAATTTAAATAGTAAAGTATATCTCCTTCTTTATTTGTCAAGAAAAATGTTGGAGCGTTTGACATCTCGCATGTTACAAAATTAACAGTTCCCCAAGAGTTTAAATTCACTGTAAAAGATTGATTTTTATTGATATTCCCTGATTCTATTACATCTTTTATTGTAAGTGGTTCGTACTTATAACTTTCATTTAAATCGATAAAGGTCACTTCTATCACATCGTCTGATTTGAATTTAAATTCATAGTTTCCTCTAGCACCAGATGTACTAGCATAGGAATCACAGTCAGCAATATCGTTTTTAATTATTCCTGTTAAATCTGCATAGTCCATTTCTCCGAGGTGGCCAATATCTGGAATGCAATATCCATGTAATCCATTAATTGTAGACTTCCCTACTAACTTTCCATTTGTAATATTAGAAATGTAAAAACTCATCTCTTGATTTTCACTATTCATCAGACTACGATTTATCCATATTTTATGTATGTACTGGGTGTAGTCTATTGCATTACCGTCTGATGGGGAACTACTTGGTTTAATAGCAGTAACACGCTCTGTAGGAGTCGGTTGATTCGGGCTAATAGTAGGATTCTCCTTACTTGTATCTTTGGTTTGGCTGGTCGGAGAAGGATGATTTTTATCAGTAACAGAATCATTAGGAACTGAGCAACCAGTCAAGCAGATGCTAATCGTCATAATAAAAAACATTGATATCGCAATCAAAATATTTTTCTTCATTAAAAGACCCCCTGTTCTTTTCATACGCTTTTTACTAACTTATCGTTATTAATCGTACATATTTCAAATGCTCTGCTTTTTCATTGATTCTTAGGAAGGTTGAAACCCGATTCTACTATCCAGTAATATGAAGGTTAGAATGTTGTGGTCAGCCTTACTGGAATGGATGAAGCTCCCTTTCTGAAAATGAGCTAGGAGCTGTTATGGCAGGATGTCTCTGTCTTAAGTGCCTGTAAATTAGGTGGTACCCCTTGCACATTTTCGCCGACGTATGCGGGTCCCTGCTCGGTTTAAGAAAGCAAAAGAACGAGCAGAATACACCATAAAATTTCCTACTCGTTCATATTTTGCTCGTGTGTTATTCATCGTATAAGCATAGCGCCATAGACATAGTGACTATACCGTTTTATTGGTTTGCCGGGTAAGGCGATACGGTCATCCAGAGACAACCGCCATTAAAAATGTGTATTGTTTTAGATTGTTACTGAAAATTAGTGCGATAAATTAGTGACTATTTTTCATTCCGCTCGCTACAGAATTACTTAATTGGTTTGCGCAAAAACTTCTGTAACATCATTATTGCTCGTCCAAATGACAATAAGGTTTTTAGTGTTATCAATCTTCACTCCATTATTTGGTTGAATATCATTTATTACCCCTTTTGGGTAAAATAAAGCAGCCCAGTTGATGGCGACATTTTCATCTGTGAGCGAAGCAACGAGTGAACTTCCATTATTTTCAAACGAAAGAGTATGCGAACCCGCACTATCCTTAAGTGTATTTCCCTGAATGACCAAGTCTTCATTGCCATATACGATTTTGTCACTTGACACAGAGAGGGTAGAAAGGGAACCCGCTTTCCACTGCTCCCCAGTGCCGTCATGTGGATTTACTGCATAAGCCACTCCCGTCCAAGTACCTAGCAAGCTCGAATAATTCCCTTCTTGGATTTGTGTGAGGTTCATTCCTGTATCTTGGATATCTTGCGTTGAACTGGGAGTATTTGTCGGAACGCCCGTCGATGTTGAAGAGGAAACAGATGAATTTTGGGAAGACACCGAGGATTCATCTGACGGTGTGGCTGCGTTGATTGAAACACTTGAGTTATTAGATGACGTGTTGTCATTGTTACCACAAGCGGCAAGGGATAGCATATATACCAAGGTTAATGCAAGAACGAAAAACTTTTTCATATTAAAAACCTCCCGATTTAATTGAGAAAAACCATAATTTAACCTGAATTATTCAGGATAATTCATCCAACGGTGCTTAGCACCGCATAATTACTGTATTTTCATCTTTTTTGCTTTCACTCAAAAAGTGAAGTCTAACTATAGATAAGGAGTTTCAACTTTTTAGAATGAAGTCACCACAAAAACATTTTCACAAAGGAGAAACCCTTATGTCTAGTTTAAGCACACTTCGTTCCGAAAGCAATTATAAGACTAAAATAAATTTCGATGGAGGCGATTTATCCTCCGATGCAGGTTTGCTCCTAATCAAAGAGTTTATCTGCAAAATAGGTTTCGATAAGGTTCCGTCGCTT
>DATMUM010000272.1:0-37825 GCA_035564175.1 Mobilitalea sp. | reverse complement strand
ATCCACTACCTAAACCAGCGATTTATGTAAATATCTACGATATTACGTGATAATGTAGTATGAAGAGCCGGATGCCTTAATTGGGCATGTCCGGATCTGTGAGGGGCTTGTTCCGTAAGGAGCAAGTCTACTCGACAAAGTTTCTTGCAAGAAAAACAGCTGCATTATATACTGTTTTGGGAATCTATACATGGTATTTATTTTGTTCACAGAGTACTTTTGACATTCGATCAAAACTCTGACATCTTAAAATTTGTCGTCACAGATATAGAACACTGTTATCTTATTATACATTTTCATGTTTTCAATTTCATGGGGCTATATTATAATAGTATGGGGTGAATATTATGAATGACGTTTCCATTTATCATGATACTGGAGAAGCCTTTTTTCAGAAAGGCAATTCTATTTATATGAACTATTTTAGTGAGAGCTCAAAACCACACTTACATGTTCATGATTTTATTGAGATTTCTTATGTGGCATCTGGTTCGGGCATACACATTCTAGGGGATAAGACATATGAGGTATGCAAAGGCGATTTGTTTCTCATCAACTACCATATACCCCATGAATTCAGATCAATTGATTCGCCTGCAGTATCACCTTTAAAAGTATATAATTGTGTATTTAAACCTGATTTTATTGATGTTAATTTAATTGATTATAAGGACTTTACTGATGTGATTCACTATCTATCCTTTCGTTCCATATTTTCCATGGAATTTGAGAATATTGATGATTTAAAGATTTTAGGTGGTGAGAACATTGCAATAGAAGCTATTTATAAAAAAATGCTGGAGGAGTATACGAATCAGGAAGGCGGATATATGGAACTCCTTAGGGTGTATCTTATGGAACTCCTTATTATAATCTTTCGTTCTTTGAAAAAGTCGTGCATAACCGAAACCAGTGCGATGTCGCATCATGCCAGGCTCTTAGACAAATCCATACAGTATCTTAAAGCGAACTATTCCATCAGCGCAAAGCTTACCGACCTGGCATCGCAATCTTTCTTAAGTCCAACCTATTTCTGTAAGCTTTTTAAGGATTATACCGGAATGACTATTTCAGAGTATGTTCAGAAAATAAGGATAGAAGAAGCCTGCAATTTGCTTACACAAACTGACAGCAAAATAATAATGATAGCTCAAGAGGTGGGTTATAAAGATATTAAGCATTTTAATGAGGTATTTAAGAAACTTACAGGCATGACTCCAAGCATTTATAAGAAATTGCATATAAAATCAGAATAAACTTGATATGGTGAATATGGATAAATTAATTCTGAACGATCATATCAGGTGTAAATATAAATTAACGAACAAATGACAAAAGGAGGATTTATGTTTTTAGCAGAAGTATGTATTGAGACAAATGATGTAATAAAATTAGCAGGGTTTTATCGAAGTATCCTTGGCATAGAAAGCTATGACAAGGATGAAGTCCATCAGGTAGTAGTCAATGAAGATGTATCTTTAACTGTGTATAACGATGGTCAACCCAAGAATAATCAGAACCAGAATATCAGCCTGGCCTTTACCGTTGATAACGTTGATACGGAATATGAAAGACTCCTGAAGCTGGGAGTTACGATCCTTGAACCGCCGACGACCAGACCATGGGGTGCAAGAAACATGCATTTCTGTGACCCGGATGGGAATCATATCTATTTCAGAAGCTTTCCTGAAGCATAAGATAAGCTGGAAAGCCATCTAGCTATCCTATAGTATTAACGATTATGAAATCCGTTATGGAATACAGATATTTTCTAAGGATATTACCTCCGGGAAAATGCATTTTTTTAGCAGATATGAAAGTCAAGCATTCAGTATAAATACAAAAATTATATAAAAATACTATAGACTTATTAGGGGTTTTATGCGAAAATATGTTAGGAAAACAAAAACCGCACAGCGTGTTTTTTTTCGGTTATCAGCTGTTATTTTCTTAACAAGGAAATGAATGCGATACTATGTATATTGAAAGGAGTTTCAAAAACATGACTTATTCACATGAAGTTCAATTGATGTGTCCGGTTACTCAGGGTGTTCATCATGGAGCAGCACCAATCCCGGAAGAAGCAAAATGGGTAAAGGCAAAAGAAATCAAAGATATCTCAGGCTTAACTCATGGTGTAGGCTGGTGTGCACCTCAGCAGGGTACTTGCAAATTAACTCTTAATGTAAAGGATGGCGTAATCCAAGAAGCATTAGTAGAAACCGTTGGCTGTTCCGGTATGACACATTCCGCAGCTATGGCATCTGAAATCCTTCCTGGTTTAACTATTTTAGAGGCAATGAATACTGACTTAGTATGCGATGCTATCAATACAGCGATGAGAGAACTGTTCTTACAGATTATCTATGGTAGAACACAGAGTGCTTTCTCCGAGGACGGTCTTCCGATCGGTGCAGGTCTTGAGGATTTAGGAAAAGGTCTTAGAAGCATGGTAGGAACAATGTATGGTACTCTTGCAAAGGGTCCTCGTTACCTTGAGATGACAGACGGTTATGTTACAGGTCTTGCACTTGATGAGAATGACGAAATCATCGGCTACCAGTTCGTAAACTTCGGTAAGATGATGGATTTCATCAAAAAAGGTGATGATGCAAATACTGCATTCGCAAAGTCCAAGGGCCAATATGGTCGTGTAGCTGATGCTGTTAAGATCATTGACCCTAGACACGAATAGTGAAGGAGGATACATACAATGGCTTTATTTGAATCATATGATAGAAGAATAAATCAAATCAATGCTGTGTTAAACAGCTACGGCATTGCTTCCATCGAAGAAGCAGAAAAGATTACAAAGGACGCAGGTCTTGATGTTTACAATATGATTAAGGGAATTCAACCGATCTGTTTTGAGAACGCTTGCTGGGCTTACATTGTAGGTGCTGCAATCGCAATCAAGAAAGGTTCCAGAAAAGCAGCTGATGCTGCAGCTGCTATCGGCGAAGGCTTACAGTCTTTCTGTATTCCTGGTTCCGTTGCAGATCAGAGAAAAGTTGGTTTAGGACATGGTAACCTTGGAAAGATGTTATTAGAAGAGTCCACCGAGTGCTTCTGCTTCTTAGCAGGTCATGAGTCCTTTGCAGCAGCTGAAGGTGCTATCGGTATCGCTCAGTCCGCTAACAAGGTAAGACAAAAGCCTTTAAGAGTAATCTTAAACGGACTTGGTAAAGACGCAGCTCAGATCATCTCCCGTATCAACGGCTTTACTCATGTTGAGACAGAGATGGATTACTATACAGGAGAGGTTAAGGAAGTATTCCGTAAATCCTACTCCAAGGGCGTAAGAGCAGCAGTAAACTGCTATGGCGCTAACGATGTAACAGAAGGTGTTGCTATCATGCACAAGGAAGGCGTTGACGTTTCCATCACAGGTAACTCCACCAACCCTACCAGATTCCAGCATCCTGTTGCAGGTACCTACAAGAAGGAATGTGTAGATTTAGGAAAGAAATACTTCTCCGTAGCTTCCGGTGGCGGTACAGGTAGAACACTTCATCCTGATAACATGGCAGCAGGTCCTGCTTCCTACGGTATGACCGATACTATGGGCAGAATGCACTCTGACGCTCAGTTCGCAGGTTCCTCCTCCGTTCCGGCTCACGTAGAAATGATGGGTCTGATCGGTGCAGGTAACAACCCGATGGTTGGCATGACAGTTGCGGTTGCAGTTGCTATCCAGGTGGCATCAGAGGAAGGCAAATTCTAGTAAATAGTGTATTTAAGCGGTTTTAAAAGCAGTTAGGAGTGGTTAAAACATGAAAATGTAGACCACTCCTATATTATTTCTACATTACTGCTACACTTCATTCGTACAATTCTGATTTTATTTAATATGATTTTTCGTTACCTACGTATGGAAAATATTCCATTTTCATAATTTTATTGATAGAATTAATAAATGCTTGCGAATCGCTTGCATTTTGCAAATAGAATGGATATACTAATATTTGAAGGAGGCGATTTATATGGCTAGAACATCAAATATTTTTGCACGTGTCGAACCGGAAGTAAAAGAGCAGGCAGAACAGGTACTTGATCGTTTAGGGATTCCAATGTCAAATGCAGTAGGCATGTTTTTAAGACAGGTTGTATTGCAACGGGGTATTCCTTTTGAGATGAGATTGCCAATGGAAGTTCCACTTGTATATGGTTCCCTTACGAAAGAACAGTTTGATTCGGAATTGAAAAAAGGTATAGAAGATATACGAGAAGGCAGGGTATATTCAGCCGACACCATTGAAAATGAGATGAAAAGAGATTTCGGCATATGAGATGGAATGTGGTTTATTCAGCGCAGGCAAGGTCGGATTTGAGAAGCATTTATGAATATATTGCTTATGATTTACTTGTGCCGGAAACAGCTGCAGGGCAGGCACGGAGAATTATGAAAGAAATTCGAGTCCTTAACGAAATGCCAATGCGTCATCCGGTGTACAAGGATGAACCATGGAATAGTCACGGAGTGCGGTACTTTCCAGTGGATAATTATTTGGTATTTTATCTGCCAGATGAACTCCAAAATATAGTAAACATTATTCGTATTATGTATGGCGGCAGAGATATCCGTAGCCAGTTGAGCGAATCGATGTCATAAAGAGCAATAAGGTGCCGTTTATTCCTTGATTAGTCCTATATTTTTGGGTGAAAAACGGTGTATTTTCGCAATGTCATTTTCGGGGCTCCACGTAGCGATCCAGGAAGCTTCTGAGGGCGGTAAGTTCTAGGTAATAGATATTTTATATGTAAAATATAATATTGCCGAAAGGTGATTAGATAAATAAGTCCTCTAATTAACATTCAATATTTTGTATGTTTGTTAATTGGAGGACTATTTCATTTTTGATAAGTGAATTGAAAACGGCTTCATCTTATGTATCGGACATAAGGCTGGTTTCATTCTAAGCACGAAAATTAACTATAAAAAATTATAATGAAAATCTACTATTTAAGAGATAAGCATATGCCAGAAAAAGAGATACAGAGATTAATATTACATATATGATACAATATGTAATAGCATAACTCAAATTTTGTTTAAATATATATGCTCTTCTAAACAGATAAATAGGTAGCGCGATAGCAGCGAAGAAAGGTGTTACAATTACCCATACCAATAATTCTTTTGTATCGCTTCCGGATTTTCCTAGGTTTTTATAATCAGCAAAACATAGTAAAAAAGCAAACATACTTGTGAAAATAAAGTACATTAGAATACCTAAATCTAATACTTTTACAACCAGTAAGTAAAGTAGTATATTTATAATAGGGTAAAATGCTAATATCCAAACTAAGGAGTTGTCTGTATCTTCTTTTTTGATTGGCGGTGGTACCAGCATATTAATAACCAAATCGGTTTGAGATAATTTTACCCAATCTGTCATACCGCCTCTCCACACCAATGAGTTATTATCTAACATACTGTTATAATATGAATTAATTATCTCGGTTCTGGATACGGGTCCATAACTTACCCCTTTTACTACGTAAAACCATTCTCTTAAGTCCTCCATAATCATCCTCCCAATCTATATAATGATAATTTTATCATATTCTAGTAGATTTACAACTTTTATATCAAATAATGTATATACATTGTAGCTGAAATCATTAGGACTTCTATAAATATTGATTGTCGTAAGAAATAACCCGTTTTTTATTGGAATGAATGGACAAGTATTTATTATCCTGGTCAATATTAAACAACCGATATGATTGTTAAATTGTAAAGATAATAATGATAAAATTAGAAGGATAATCATATAAAATGGATAAAATCTGTTTATATAACACTTGATTTTTCGAATATAATTAGTTATATTTAATGTACAAGATAAAAAATTCATAGCATGAAGAAATGAGGTAGCCTTATTTCTTCATGCTTTTTTTCAGCTTTGCCGACAACGCTCTTCAAGGTTTGCTATGCAAAGTATTAGAGTTTGCCAAGATAAACTCTTCATTTTCTGACTAGGCGAATATATGAGTAATTATAGTCTTGGACTTATAAATATTCATTGGGTGTAAAGTGAGATTTATATTTATTAAGGTAGTAAGGATCGCTTGACATTATAGTTTTCATGTAGTTCTTTTGAAATAATAAAAGATCAGGCTATATAGGAGGAGATGATAGTTTTCTGATAATAATTTATTAGGCTACCAGATGGGACAAAAGAAAGGAGAGGTTATTTAATGCAAAAGGTATTTCAAAAGCTGGTAAGTATAGGTATGATATCTATATTACTACTCAGTGGATGTGGGAAAAGTCAGACTTTGGAGAGCAAGGATCAGGAGGGAGATAATATGAATGGAACTACCAATAATGAGGTTGAGGTAACGCTAAATACGACAGCTGAGGTAACCCCGACCAATGCGGCTGCAGCAGATGAAGCTGATAATACAAAGCTTCCGATTGAATTCAGCCCTGTCACATATCAGGGTAAGGTAATCAATAACGGAAACTTTATCAAAGGCGTTGATATCTCATCGGTAATCGCGCTTGAGGCGGCAGGAGTTAAGTATTATAATACTGCAGGACAGGAAGAGGATATATTCCAAATTTTTAAGGATGCGGGAATTAATTATGTCAGGGTCAGAGTATGGAATGACCCATACCTGTCAACAGCCAAGGTGAAGACACCGCAGAACAGCTATGGTGGCGGAATCTGTGATGTTAATTATGCTGTGGAGATAGGTAAGAGATGTACTGCAGTGGGTATGTCCCTGTATATTGATTTCCACTATTCTGACTTTTGGTCTGATCCCGGACGTGCATATGCGCCGAAGGCTTGGGCGAATATGAATCTCGATGAGAAATCCAAGGCACTTTATGATTTTACAACACAAAGCCTGAATACCATCAAAGCCTCCGGAGTAACCATAGGTATCGTAGGTGTTGGAAATGAGACAACGAATTTCATGTCTGGGGAAAAGGGGATTCATAATTATGTCAAGCTCATCAAATCAGGAGCAGAAGCAGTCAGAGCTTTTGATCCGAATATTCTGGTTGCTGTGCATTTTACCAATCCTGAATCTCACAATTATCTGCATAATTATGCTGATATACTTAATGAAGGCGGCGTTGATTATGATATTTTCGCTTCCTCCTATTATCCGATCTGGCACGGTACCATTGAAAATATGCAGAAGCAGTTGAACGCAGTGGCTCAGAAATATGGAAAACTTACGATGATTGCGGAGTATTCCTATTATCACAGCGGTAACGTCAGTGCAGAGCTTCAGAAGACCTTCGGACCGGCAGATGAGAAAGGGCAGACCAATGCCATTATTGTGATAAATAAAGCAGCTTCCGAGATTGCGAACTGTATTGGAACATTTTATTGGGAGCCTGCCTGGATTAATGCTGATAAATCAACCTGGGCGACGATGGGAACCGGATGGATTACACAAAACGCTGTAGAATACGATCTTTCCAATGCGAGCATTACAGAGGCTAAGGGAAGTGACTGCACGAACCAGACGCTTTTTGATGCAAGCGGTAAGCCTTTGTATGCGATTACCTCGGAGGTATTTAACCGGATTTGGAAGGATAGGCAGTAGTGGAAGCTGATTAAATATTATGCTTCAATAATAAAACCCTTTTGACTGGGATGATATAATTAAAATCCTCAGCCAAAAGGGTTTTCATTAATAAACTATAATAATTTTATAAAATGTACCAGCTTTTTCAACATTAATTCTCTTGTAATCTACGAAGTATTTATATATAATTGAGAAGTTGCGTAAGGAGGTACTGCATTGAATAAGGATATCAAATTAAACAATGTCAAGGGATTATTGATTTTCCTTGTAGTATTTGGACATTTATTATCACCATTTCGAAAAAATTCGATTGAATTATACCTTTTCATCTATTCGTTCCATATGCCGCTGTTCATTCTACTCAGTGGATACTTTGCAAAACGGGCATCTTTTAAGAAAGTGATTAATCTTGTACTACTATATCTCATTTTCCAACCGCTTTGCCGGGAATATTCGGTTCTGCTACATCCTGGGAAAATCTTTAAATTTAAATACGAGGTGCCTTATTTCCAGTTGTGGTATCTGGTTAGTATGATTGCCTGGTATCTGATTGCAATCGGAATTAATTATCTGAAATTAAATAAATACCAGAAAGTTGCTCTTGTTATGGGGTGCTTTGCCATAGGAATCGCTTCGAAATACTTTACGGAACCAGTGGTAGATATGATGAAATATTATGATTCCAAGTTCTACTCCTATACCTTCAGTTACCAGAGAACCTTATCCTTCTTACCATTCTTTATCCTTGGATTGGTTCTTACGGAAGATACAATGATAAAACTGTATCAAAGCCTGAAAGCAAAATGGATCGTGGTTGTCGCTGCGATAGCTGGTATTTTTACATATTATCATGTAACCAGTACGACAAATCAAATTAAAATTTTAAAAGGAAGCTATGGTGTTTATGAGATGAAGGGAGCCCTTCCTCATACAACTACCGTTATATTGATCGGATATGTCATCGCCATCGTGATGTGTTATGTCATTTTGAATGTATCAGGCAGTAAAAATAATATTTTAACGAAATGGGGAGAACGCTCACTGCCAATCTTTTTGTTTCATTCCTTCTTCGTCATGTATTTAAAAAGGCTGAGCTTTTTCAATGGGCTTAATTTTGCAGTACTGCTGGGGTTATTGATTGTCATATCAGTTATCATTAATGTTATACTAAGTTCCGATCTATTTGTAAAATGTACCTACTACCTATGCAACCCGGTGGAAATGGTGAAATTGTTTCCACGCAGATATAAAACAGCATAATCAAAGAATAAATATAGAAAAAGTTACGGGAGTCTATTCAAAAAATGAGTAGACTCCCGTTTTTTTGATAGGATTTTTGTAGGATAGTTATAGGATTTTCGTAGTATTTTCGTTGTATTTTTCGGGGTTTTTCTGAATAATTTGACATAAAAAAGTATTATTTGACAAAATTTATTATAATACTATAATATTTTCCATAAGAGTGAGTTGCAACTTACCTATAAGTTAAATAATGGAATATGGTAACAGTTAACAGAAATACCGAATGGAAGGAGAAATGATAATGACTGAGGTTGCTGATCTTGCAGTTCTAGAGGAAGAAGATACTCAGAAAGACAGATATCTGATTTTTGCATTAAGCAACGAGCTTTACGGAATTGAAATCAGGCACGTAACTGAGATCATCGGGCTACAGCCGATTACGGTAGTACCGGAGCTCCCTGAGTACATATGCGGAATAATTAATCTTAGAGGAAAGATTATTCCTGTAATGGATGTAAGATTAAGGTTCAAAAAGCAATACAAAGAGTATAATGACCGAACCTGTGTTATTGTGATTGACATCAATAATCAGGCGATGGGTCTGATTGTAGATAGTGTGGAAGAGGTGCTCTCAATTATGGATAGCGAAATTGTTACGACAGCAGAAGGAACTATCACAAGTAATAAGTATATTAAAGGAATTGGCAAAGTTGGAAACGATGTAAAATTATTACTGGATTGTACCAGACTTCTGAATGTTGATGAAGCTGATAGGATGATCTAATACAAAGGAGGATTACGAATGAGATGGTTTTATAACATGAAAATAGGTGCAAAGCTTATCCTTAGCTTTATTATTGTTGCGATTATAGCAGGAGTCGTAGGTGGTATCGGTATTTATAATATCAGTATTATTAACCGGGATGATGCAAAATTATATAATAATATGACGGTACCGCTTTCCTATACTTCTGAACTGGCTAAATTATTTCAGCAAGTCCGGGTTAATACCAGGGATATGGCTTTGGAAAAGGATGCCAGCGAGATAAATTCAAAATATCAGGAAATTCAGGATCTTGTTACTCAGATGAATGACGTTTGTGATAAATTCAACGCTACAATTCTTTCAGCTGAAATTCAGACTGCTTATGATGAATTTTTGGCAACCAGATCCGATTTTCGTTCCAGCCTCGACGAGTTATTACAGTTATGCCTTGAGAATAAGGATACGCAAGCATATGCGTTGATCAAAGGAGATATGAAAACTGCTTCTGATAATGAACAGGCAGCTATTGATAAGCTGGTGCAGTTAAAACTAGATGCCGCTAAGGCAACCTCCGATTCAAATAAATTAGTTTCAAGAAATGCAATTGTACTTATGGCCACCGTTATAGTAATTGGTATGCTGATCGCAATCCTGCTTGGAATCGCAATCAGCAGAATTATCGGTAAGCCAATCCGGAAGGTTGCAACAGCTGCAGAACTGATTGCGGACGGTGATTTAAATATTTATCTGGATATCAATACAAAGGATGAGGTCGGTATCCTGGCGGCTTCCTTCCGTAAAATGGCAGATAATCTCAATGATGTAATGTCCAATATCAGTATCGCATCGGAACAGGTTGCATCCGGCTCCAGGCAAGTCTCCGATTCCAGCATGGCTTTATCCCAGGGAGCTACGGAGCAGGCAAGCTCAGTAGAAGAGTTATCCTCTTCTCTGGAAGAAATCTCGGTTCAGACCAAACAGAACGCAGATAATGCCAACAAGGCGAATTTACTTGCTGAAGCAGCGAAAGAGAATGCCGATACCGGTAATTCCCAGATGAAGGATATGCTTAAAGCGATGGATGAAATCAACGATTCTTCTAATAATATATCTAAGATAATAAAAGTCATCGATGATATTGCTTTCCAGACCAATATACTTGCTCTGAATGCAGCAGTAGAAGCGGCAAGAGCTGGACAACATGGTAAGGGCTTTGCGGTTGTTGCCGAAGAGGTAAGAAATCTGGCTGCCAGATCGGCAAAAGCAGCAAAAGAA
The DNA here is from genome assembly GCA_035564175.1 of Mobilitalea sp. Classification (GTDB taxonomy): domain Bacteria; phylum Bacillota; class Clostridia; order Lachnospirales; family Lachnospiraceae; genus Mobilitalea. Next base: position 26,988 of record DATMUM010000272.1, on the reverse strand, counting down.
ACAACAGATATGATTGAAGGCTCCATCAAGAAGGTGGATGGCGGAACAAAAATAGCAAACCAGACAGCGGATGCGTTAGTCCAGATAGTAGATAATATTACAAAGGTGGCTGACCTTGTTGGTGATATTGCGAATGCTTCCACGGAGCAGGCAGCTGCAATATCACAGGTAAACCAGGGTGTCCTTCAAGTATCTTCTGTTGTGCAGATGAATTCTGCAACCTCGGAGGAAAGTGCCGCAGCCAGTGAAGAACTCTCCAGCCAGGCTGAATTATTGAAGAATCAGGTTTTACGATTTAAATTAAGAAAGCAGAGCAGGGACAACTTTTCCTACAAGGGTGCTGAACCGGTATATGACATGTCAAAAGGATATAAGACCCCTGCCAACGCTAATGGCTCAGTGAATTCAACCTATAACCCAGGTAAGTCTTCCGAAGGTTCAAAAAAAATTATACTGGATGATCAGGAATTTGGTAAATACTAAGTAACACCGAATAATTTTAAGTATTCTCTGCTGGGAGAATGTAGCTCCCAGCAGAGAAATATCAGGATATGGCCTTAATTGACATCATGTGACAGTACACCTATAATGTTACCATAACGTTTGTAACATATCATAGGGGTGATAAGGAATGGACATAAAAATGAAACAGAAAAGAGAATATATCGTAATGACCGCCATTGATTTAATCCATGAAAATGGTTTCTATCATGTATCCACCAAAGAAATAGCGAAAAGAGTAGGAATATCTGAAAGCCTGGTTTTTAAAATATTCCCAAAAAAATCAGACATAATAAAAGCAGTTTTAGACCAGTTTTCGCTTTATGACAGGGATATATATAAATCCGCGTTGGATAAGAATGAGGATCCGGTTGATGCAATATTATTCTTTTTCGATAAATATTTATTATATTATGAGAATTATCCGGCCATAACCGCGGTATTTCAAGTACTTGACTTACAAAAGGGGTATTCAGATATTGATAATATAACAAAAGAGATCTATCTTAACCGGCTTGAGTTTATAAAGAAATTAGTAATAAACGCCCAGGAATCCGGTAGAATGGACAAGACAAAGGATGCGGAAATAATATCGGATATCTTATTTTCCATTTTGAAAGGAATGTGTGCAAAGTGGAGATTATCTGATTTTAGTTTTCCCCTTCAGGAAAGAACGGATGAAGCAATAGGCATATTGCTGGAGGCATTAGTAACTAGATAAGTATTAAGCTCATCAGAACCAGATAAAATAAATACTAGTACATCGTTCTGTAAATACCTATGCAAATTTCTGAGAATGATTTTTCTTAGATAGCGATGGGCAAACACAGGCGTAGTGGGGCTACGTCGAGGCTTGACCATTGCTGTCTAAGGAAAATCAGGCCAGATAATTTGTATAGGTATTTACAGAACGATGTACTAGAGATAAGGTGGGAAAAAATGTCTGACTATTATAATAATGAACAGATGCTGGATATGTATCTTTTTGAGACATCCCAAAACATTGAGCAGCTTGAAAACTGTATTTTAGAGATTGAGAAGACGAATACCTATACACAGGATGCAGTAAATGAGATTTTTCGTATTATGCATACAATCAAAGGTTCTTCAGCAATGATGCTCTTTAATCATATTGCAGGTTTGGCGCATACAATGGAAGATCTCTTTTACTATATCAGGGAACAGAAGCCTCAGAATATTTCTACAGAGACTCTGTCCGATCTTCTGCTGGAAGGTGTGGATTTTATTAAGATTGAACTGGAAAAGATAAAATACCACAACTACCAGGAGAGCAGCTGCACCACACTGATCAATAATATTAAAAGCTTTTTAAATGATTTAAAACAACAGAATAATTCGGAGAATATCCCGGAGAGTCCTGCAGCCCAGGAAAAGCTCCAATATTATATCGTACCTGATATACCATTGGAGGTGACTTGTAAGAACAGCTATAAAGCAGTCATTTTCTTTGAAGAAGGCTGCGAAATGGAGAATGTCAGGGCCTATACCATCATACATAATCTGAGTCAGGAAACCAAAGAGATGGCCTACCTTCCCAAGGATATCCTCTCAAATGAGAAGAGTGTCCAGATCATCAGGAAAGAAGGCTTCACAATATATTTTAAGACAAATAAATCCTATAAAGAAATGCATGATTTTTTCAACGGGACCATTTTCTTAAAGAAGCTGGAGCTGAAAAAATTAGAAGATGATAAGGAATGGAAACAGTATCTTACTGCACCTCAAAAGCTAATCAATTCTGAACCGCCTAAAATGCCGGAAAGAAGAAAACATACAGACGCCGAAATGAAAGAAAAGGAAACCCATACAACGCCTGCAGGCCAGAATATGATCAGCGTGAATGTCTCAAAACTGGATCGGTTAATGGATCTGGTAGGGGAAATGGTAATATCGGAAGCCCTTGTCACACAGAATCCGGATCTGGATGGAATGGAGTTGGACAATTTTCAAAAAGCTGCCAGACAGCATCATAAGATTATCTGCGAAGTTCAGGATATGGTTATGTCAATCCGCATGGTTCCTTTAGCAGCAACCTTTCATAAGATGCATCGCCTGGTACGTGATATGAATAAGCATCTGAATAAAGAAACAGAGCTGGTTCTGCTTGGCGAAGATACGGAAGTGGATAAGAATATCATAGAACATATTTCCGATCCGCTGATGCACCTGGTGCGAAACAGTATAGACCATGGAATTGAGGCATATGAAGAACGTGAAGTTAAGGGCAAGGACAGAAAAGGAAAAGTAATTATAGAAGCAAAGAATTCGGGCAGTGACGTCCTGATTCAGATTAAGGATGACGGAAGAGGTTTAAGCAAAACAAAAATATTAACAAAGGCAAGGGAACATGGCTTGATTAATAAAGCTGAGAGCGAACTGACGGACCGAGAAATCTTTAATATGATATTACTTCCAGGTTTTTCAACGAAGGACAGTGTGAGCGAATACAGTGGCAGAGGTGTTGGAATGGATGTTGTAACGAAAAACATCGAAGCAATCGGTGGAACGGTTACCATTGACAGCACGGAAGGTAATGGAACCTGTATTAGCTTAAAGCTTCCGCTTACCTTAGCAATTATAGATGGAATGAATATCAGAGTCGGCGAATCAAGATATACCATTCCGATTACAACGATAAAAGAATCCTTCCAGCCTGATCCAGGCAATATCATAACAGATCCTGACGGCAACGAAATGATCATGGTACGAGGAAATTGTTACCATATTAAGCGTTTGCACCGGCTATATGATGTAAAAACCGAAATAACGGAATTTGCAGGCGGCATCTTAATCATGGTGGAGCTGGAGGGCAGAACCTGCTGTCTGTTTGCAGATGAATTATTAGGACAGCAGCAGGTAGTGGTAAAAACTTTACCGGATTATATTAAGAACATTCGTAAAATTCAAGGAATTTCCGGATGTACTCTATTAGGTGACGGTAAGATAAGTCTGATATTAGACATAGCAGCGTTAATAAATTAAAATCAACCTGCTGCAAATGGAAAGGAAGGAATTGGGGTGTATACTAATAATAGCGGAGCAGCTAATAAGGATAATAACCGTTTGGTAGCAGCCTTGACTTGTATCGGGGATGGGGTAATAACCACGGATCTTGCAGGCAACATAGATTTTATGAATAATTCTGCGGAGAAATTAACCGAATGGACTTATCAGGAAGCAGAAGGGAAAAACATAGATTCGGTATTTACTTTAGTTAATTATTCTACTATGGAACCAATTGAGAGCCCGATAAAAGAGGCTCTTAATACGGGGGAAAAAGCAGGATTAAAGAGTAATTCTGCGTTAATCACCAAAAATCACAGAAAAATCTATGTATCAGCCAGCTGTTCACCCATCTGGGATTCCGATAATATATTAAGTGGTATTGTTGTAGTATTCCGCGACATTACCAGAATAAAACATATGGAAGAAGAGATCCGAGCAGAACGTAACAACTTGAAGTTAACCTTTGAAGCAATACCCGCAGGGATGATTTTAATTGATGAGAATACAGTAATCAAGCAGGTGAATAAGACACTTCTGGAAATCCTGGATTCTGATTTATCTTTTGTAACCGAGCAGCAGCTTGGTGATGGTATGAACTGTATTAATCGAATGGAAAATGGCTGTGGCTATGGGGTAAAGTGTAATCTCTGCGAGCTTAGAAGGAACATTAGAACAGTATTGAAGACAGAATCTGCCTGTAATGATGTTATTCTGAAACATCATTATATCAAGAATGGAAATGAAATATCCTCCTGGCTGAAAATCAATTTTGTCCCTGTAACAATTGCCGGGATAAAGCATGTCATGCTGGTGTTGGATGATATCACCGAATTGAAAAACAGAGAAGAGCAATTAATCCGAATGAAGGATTTTACCTTTAAATTGCTGGATCGTTTTCCGATGATGGTATGGCGTTCTGATTTAAAAGGAAATAGTGATTTTCTTAACCAGACCTGGCTTGAATATACCGGATTGACCCAGGAAGAAGGAATGAATGAAGGGTGGTTTACAGTAGTTCATCCGGAGGATCAGGAAGAAGCTGCGAAAACGGCGAAAGAAGCCATGCTTCAGAGAAATCCATATGAGATTGAATTTCGAATGAAACGTTATGATGGTGAGTATCATTGGGTAATCAGCTTTGGAACACCGTATTATGATCTTGATGAGAATATAGCAGGATACATTGGCGGCGTTTTTGACATGAATGATAGAAAAATTGCTGAGAAAGCTTTAAAGGAAGCCAAAGAGGAAGCAGAGACGGCAAACCGTGCAAAGAGTGAATTCCTTGCTAATATGAGTCATGAAATACGTACTCCGATCAATGGTATCATAGGTATGGTAGAGCTTACCCTGATGACAGCCTTGGATGAGGAACAAAGCAGTAATCTGATTGCTGCCAAAAACTGTGCGGACTCCCTGTTGCATATCATTAATGATATTCTGGATTTTTCCAAACTGGAAGCCGGTAAATTCAAAATTGTAGAGACAATCTTTCCGATTGATATATTAATCGAGGATATTAATAAAATTCATTACGTTCGTGCCAGAGAAAAGGGTCTTAATCTCATCTATACGATTTCTCCCGACATACCGGGGCATTTATACGGAGATGTGAACAGGCTTCAGCAGGTACTCAATAATCTGATCATGAATGCAGTCAAATTTACGAATACCGGTGTGGTATCGATTGATGCTTCGGTAATTGATGGTAATGAAGAAAAAGTAACGATTCAATTCACTGTTAAAGATACGGGTATCGGAATTTCTTCGGATAATATTAATAAATTATTCAAAAGCTTCAGTCAGATTGATGGCTCCTATACAAGAGAGCATGGCGGAACCGGTTTGGGGCTGATCATCAGTAAACAATTAGTTGAAATGATGGGCGGAAGAATATGGGCAGAAAGTGAAGAAGGAAAGGGCAGTACCTTTACCTTTACCATACCGTTTAAGATTGTTAAAGCTTCTCAGCCTCCGAAGGAAGAGAAGAAAAATTATGAAACAAAAAGAAAGTATGATATTCTCCTTGCGGAGGATGATTCTATAAATCTGACATTTCTTTCCGGGTTACTGGTTAAGAAAGGCCATAGGGTCGTTGCCGTTAATAATGGTTCAGAAGCCATTAAGGAATATCTGAGAGAGAAGTTTGATATAATCCTGATGGATATACTGATGCCTGAAATGGATGGGGTAGAGGCGATGAAGTTTATTCGTGAACATGAACCTGACCGGGGGCATATTCCGATTATCGCTCTTACTGCATTTGCTTTGATGGGTGACAGGGAGAAGTATATTAATCTGGGAATGGATGAATATATCTCAAAACCGGTGAAGATAGACGAGCTATTATATCTGATTGACAAGGTAGTGTCCTGTCAGAATGAAAGTATGAATTTTACGGAGAAGCCGGTCATTGATGATACGGGAGAGCTGGTCTTTGTGAATAACAGGAATATGATTTCCCGGGAAGAATTAACCTCGCTTGTAGCACAGATTGATCAGCTGATGTATGAGATGATATATATGGTTACGGAAAATGATTTTTATCACATTGAGGATACTATCCATAGAATTAAGGAATTATTCAATCAGATGGATAATCAGGAATTAAAGGATATCGCCTTCAAGATTGAGTTGTCTGCCCGTAAATGTAATTATTCCGATATACTGACGAATATCGGAGTTATGAAAAACAAATATGATATGCTGAAAAAATCATGGAACTAATAGGAGGATTACTATGTTAAAAATACTGATTGCAGAGGATGATCTGACAAGCCGCAAATTCTTAAGCTCTTTTCTCTCTCAATTCGGAGAATGTGATGTGGTGGTTGATGGAATGGAAACGATTGATGCTTATATGATATCCATGAGAGAAAAGAAGCCATATGATCTCATCTGCCTTGACATCATGATGCCCAAAATTGATGGAGTAAAGGTTTTAAAAGCGATACGGGAAATTGAAGTAAATAAGTTCATACTGCCTGAGAAAAGAGTTAAAATTATCATGACTACTGCGTTATCAGAAGCAGATTTGGTTCAGGAAGCTTTTCAATATGGTTGTGAGGCTTATGCATCAAAGCCAATCAAAACCGATAAATTTATTGAGGTAATGCAAAAAATCGGATTAATCAAGGAACCTCAGCAGCGATGATAAAAGAAAGGAGTGCTTCCGATTATTTTACGGATGCACTCCTTTTACGTATTACTTATTATTATCTTCTTCCTCAGATTCCTTTACAATGTCATCCAATACATTAATCAAGTCATGAATATTGTAAAGTTGAACATCTCGTTCCAAAATTGCATTTTTTAAATCGACGGATAAGGTTTCAAATTTATCCTTTATCGCTGGAGCTACATATGACATAAAATCACCTCAAGGATAAGATTGCCCTAAAGCTATGATAATATGTATCATAATTCAATCTTTCCTGATTAATTTTTCTTAAAAATGAATCTGTGCTGAATGGTATAACTAATGCCAAACAGAACGCATTCTGTCATAATTTTACTCAAAAGCAATGGTATCATCAAGGTTTCATTGAACAATGACATCAGAAAATAATTAAGGGTAAGAATGACAACTACTAATAGATAATATTGCGCCAATGTAGTTGACAGCTTATGCTCGGATTTTGTTTCAAATACCAGATGCCTGTTCAAAAGATAGTTACAAAGAGAGCTGACAATTCTTGCTCCGACAACCGCATAAAATAAATTATCCGTGATACCTTTTAAAAAGAAAAGCAGTGCTATGTCAATGATGGCACAGATGATCGAAGACATGCTGAATTTTAAAATAGGCAGATAAACCCGTATGGAATCCCTGATGGGATGGAAATGGGAGCCTTCATTGTTATTTTCATAAATCGTCTCGATTGGAATACAGTAAAAATTATATCCGGCTTTCTTGGCCTCCAGCAGCTGATTCATCTCATATTCATAACGGTTGCCGTTCAACTGTACCAGCCAGGGCAGCATTGAAGCGGAAAAGCCGCGAAGGCCTGTCTGAGTATCGCTTATTTTATTACCGGTTATGACAGAAAAGATGGCTCTTGTAATTTTATTACCGAGCATACTTTTTAAGGGAACCTTCCCGACAAACTTCCGACATCCAAGAACGATGGAGTTGGGGTTACCAGGAATGGCATCAACAAGCTTCCTGATATCTGACCAGGTATGCTGGCCGTCACAGTCGGCGCAAATAAAGCCCTCCGTGCTTTTATTATTCAGCATATAGGTAAATGCAGTTTTTAATGCGGCACCCTTACCCTGATTTACCTCGTGATTAAGGACGGTGCAGCCGGCTTCAATGGTTTTTTCAAAGATGGGGCGGCATTTTGCGGCACTTCCATCATTAACAATTACGATTTCATAATTACTATTCGATTTAATGTCTTCAATTAATTTAAGCATACGAGCGTCTGGTTCATATGCAGGAATGATAATCTTCAAAGAAAGCAACCTCATTTCTGTTTATTATTTTGGTACCAGTTTGATTTTTTACTATTTTCCAGTTATAGGTTAGTAATGATTTGTTGAGTATAGTATAGCTTGAATTTGTGTTCAAATTATTACCAACTTGTAAGGCTTTTGTGATGTCATACATTGAGGCGCTATTATTTTACCATGTTTTCGAATAGTCAGAAACAGTATATTTTATATTTTTTTTACAAATTTTTTTTATTTTCTATATTGAATTGCTGCTAGATATAAGTTCTAATATGAATTATTAGGAAAGAGCCAGTGAGAAACATGAATTCCCAAGCAGGGCATGAGGGTTTCTCACTGACTCTATTTTAATTTTAACTGTTATGCTTAGAGGTATTGGCTTTTAATCCGGCTATCATCCAGATACCGACTGGAAGCAGAAGTACACTGATCCATTGGGAGGTGGATAAACCGAAGAAAAAACCTCTGACGATATCGCCGCGGAAAAATTCTACGACAAAACGAAGCACTGCATAATAAATGATATATATACCGGTTATTCGACCAGGCTTTCGTGATGGTTTCGCATATATTATCAGAAGGATACCTGCCAGAAAATTAATGCCGCTTTCTACTAACTGGATTGGCAGTAAGGAAACATGATTCGGTGCGGATATAGACTGCTGAAAAATTACTTTGCCGGGACCACTATATTCAATGCCGTAACAGCAGCCTGCAAAGAAACAGCCAATTCTTCCAAAACCATGGATAATGGGGATGGAAGGAGCAGTCAGATCCAGTATTCGGACAAAGTCTGTATGAAAGGCTCTGCAGTAAATATAGATACCAATTACTGCGCCAATCAGCCCGCCGTAGAATATATAACCTCCGAGAAGAAAGGACATTAGTAAGGAGGGATTGGCAGTCAGAGTCTCCCAGTGAAGCAGGAAGACAGGTATCATTGTCACAAGAAACAGTAACTTAGCTCCAAGGAACAGTCCGATGCAGCCAAAGAAAGAGGAGAACAGAGCATCTTCCCTAAGAATGCAGTATTTCTTAGAGCGTAAAACCATGATTAAGATACCAACAATCAAGCCGATTGCAATCATGAGTCCATACATAGCAATCGTTCTGCCGAAGATATGGATGGTAGGTAACATTGTCTGCCTCCTTATGTCCAGTGTTTAAGCAAATGGATTCTCTGTTTTATATAACATGCTCTTAGGCTGATTGAAGCCAATATCGGTAACACCAAGGTACTTGAATACATCGAATAAGGATTTACCGAAGTGACCGAAGGCAACCGCACCATGGTGAGGATAATTCTTCTCGATTAATACGTGACGGTAGAAACGGCCCATCTCAGGAATGGCAAATACGCCGATTGCTCCGAAGGAACGGGTTGCCACAGGGAGAACTTCACCTTCAGCCACATAAGCACGAAGCTGTGCATCGGCTGTGCTTTGCAGACGGAAGAAGGTAATTTCGCCGGGGATGATGTCTCCCTCCAGGGTGCCGCGGGTAATGTTAGGCTCTTGATTCGGCTCTAAAGCTCTAGCCATAATCTTCTGATTTTTCATGGCGGAGCTGCTTAATTTGCAGATGGCAGTATTACCACAGTGGAATGCCATGAAGGTATCCTTGATATGATAGGAATATTTACCTTTAATCTCTGCTTCATACATATCCTTCGGAACAGTATTGTTAATGTCCAGAAGTGTCACTGCATCTTCACTGACGCAGGTTCCGATGTATTCGCTAAGGGCACCATAGATATCAACTTCACAGGAAACCGGATATCCCATGGCAGTCAGGCGGCTGTTAACATAGCAGGGTACAAAGCCGAACTGAGTCTGGAAGGAAGGCCAGCATTTGTTGGCAAATGCAACATACTCTCTGGAGCCCTTGTGAGCTTCAGCCCAATCCAGTAAAGTAATTTCATATTGAGCTAATTTCGGAAGAATACCGGGCATCTTGTTGCCGGTACCCAGTTCCTGCTCCATGCTCTTAATCACATCAGGAATACGGGGATCATTTGCATGTTCGTTAAAGGCTGCATATAAATCGAGTTCGGAATTCTCTTCAATCTCAACACCGATAGTGTATAACTGCTGAATCGGCGCGTTACAAGCTAAGAAGTCCTGGGGACGGGGTCCGAAGGAGATTATTTTCAGATTGTTCAGGCCCAGGATGGCTCTAGCAACCGGAACGAAATCAACGATCATTTCAGCAACTTCTTCGGGATCACCAACCGGATATTCAGGTATGTAAGCTTTAATTCCTCTGATTTTTAAATTATAACTGCAGTTTAACATACCGCAGTATGCATCACCTCTGCCGTCCAGCAAATCCTCTCCGCTTTCTTCCGCAGCAGCAACAAACATGGTGGGGCCATCAAAGAATTTTGCTAATAGAGTCTCGGAAGTCTCGGGACCAAAGTTGCCAAGATATACAACCAGGGCGTTGCAGCCTTCGTTTTTAACCTCTTCCAGAGCTTTTTTCATATGAAGCTCATTCTCAACAGTAGTAGGGCATTCATATATTTCACCCTGCTTTTTCTCAAAAGCGGTAACAACAGCCTTTCTTCTGCTTGCAGACAATTCCATCGGAAAGCAGTCTCTGCTTACAGCAATAATACCGAGTTTCACCTTAGGTATATTCATCATATAATCCTCCTTATAAATTTAGTTTATTAAATATCCTAACCTTAATTATATTTGTTTCTGGGATTACAGTCAATCAATTCAGGGTTTTTTTACGAGGTTTCGAAAGCATTTGTTAATGAATGGAATAGGTGCATAATGATTCAACAAGATTTTTTCTTAATTTGGTATAATAAAAATGCAATTAGGTACAATAAAATGTTGAATAGTAAAGTAATGTATGATAGGATAATTATAGCAATTATTGAATCATACAAATCCATAGCGAGGGGGTATTTTCATGGGAGATTATAATCCGAACGAAAATAACAACGGACAGCAGAATAATCAGAGTGCTGACCAATCACAGAATCAACAGCAGTCAAATCAGCAGTCACAATATGATCAATCTCAAAACCAGCAAAATAATCAGACACAATATAGCCAGCCGCAGTATCAGCAGCCTCAGTATAGTGGTCAGTCCCAGTACCAGCAGACACAGGATCAGAATTCGCAAAATCAGAATTCACAATATCAGCAGTCATCCTATCAGTATAAGCAGCCGTACCAGCAGTATCAGCCTGCACCTAAGAATGATAATGGTATGGCAATCGGTGCTCTGGTATGTGGTATCGCAAGTATACTGTTGTCCTGCTGTGTTGGATTTTTAGGATTATTAATCGGTATTGCAGGTATCGTTTTAGGTATCATCTGTATTAAGAATAATAAAGGCGGAAGAACAATGGCTATTATCGGTATCGTTCTCTCTGCGCTTGGAGCACTGGTTGGCGTCATTGCACTGATTGGATGCATCTTCCTGGCCAACAATCAAAGCTTCTGGAACGACTTCTACAATCAGATTAATTCAAACTATTATTAAAATGTAATCTCAAGTAAAATTAATACGAAATAAACAGGCCGGAATTAACCCAGTGGGTTTAAGCTCCGGCCTTTCTTTTATATTTAGTAAGCTGGTGTTAAATAGGGAATTAAGTTACGTACAATAAAATAAATTACCAGCAAAGCAATTAAGATTAGGTAAAAACTAAGTCTTCGCGGCAGCAGACGTCTATGTGTTCCGAAGCTGTAGGTTGCAAGCTCGATATAAGCGAGTAAGCCAATCAGGACTAAAAGAGGAGGAACGATATTATATCGAAGGGAACCCAGAATATCACCATGCAAAAGTGCAGTTACACTTCTGGTATTGCCGCAGGCGGGGCAGTATAGATGAAAAAGTGAGTAAAAATAACATACCGGTAAATATCTTATCATCAGGTTACGCACATCATCGCTGATCAGATAAAGTATAATGCCGATAAACGGCAGGAGGATCGTCATTTTTCGTGCAAAGGTCTTGTCATACATTTGTGTTGCCTCTTTTCGCAGGTATTTCGAATAACATTTCGACAGGAGCATGGATATCATTATAACACGATTTATTAGGAAAGTGCTAGCAATCCATGAAAAATGCTTGTGATAAATAAAGTAATAAGATATAATAGGTAAAAAATTCAAGCCTAAGGCATATTTATGCATATTTGCAGACAGAATTGAGGGAATATGAAGTTAAAGGAATATCTGAAGGAACATTTATTAATACCGGATGGCTCCATGGGGACTTACTATTCAGGAATAGTAAATCAACCGGGTGCTGTGTCAGAGCATGCCAATCTGTCCAATCCGGCATTAGTTGAACGCATACATAGAGAATACCTTGCTGCCGGAGCAAAAATGCTTCGTACCAATACCTTCGCAGCAAACAGTACGGTTCTTCAGCTGGATGCTCTGGAGCAGTCCTGTTTGATCAGAGCAGCCTGTCACATAGCGAAGAAAGCCGCTGCAGAAGCGGAGGGTAAGGACGGTTATCCGGATAAAATCTGGATTCTCGGAGACATCGGGCCGATATCGGAGGACGCGAATACGGATGAGAAGGAAATTCTGGCGGAATATCAACTGATGTGTGATATCTTTTTAGAAGAAGGGCTGGATGGAATTCATTTTGAGACTTTCTCCAGCCTTAATTATATTGAAAAGCTGGTCCCTTATATAAAGGAAAAGAAGGAGGATGCCTTCTTATTAGCAAGCTTTTCTGTTAATAAAAATGGTTATACTGGGGCCGGTATCAGTGCACAGCGCCTTCTTGATAAAATCAGCCAGTTAGATGGTATTGACGGTTGTGGATTGAACTGCGGTATCGGTTCCGGCCATATGTATCAGATTTTAAGGAAGGTATCCTTCCCGGCAAACAAGTTTATTTATGCTGCTCCTAACGCAGGTTATCCGGAGCAGATGCAAAACCGTATGGTATTCATGGATAATGCCCAGTATTTTGCTGATAATATGAAGCTGATTGCTGAACTCGGTGTAGATATCCTCGGAGGCTGCTGTGGTACTACTCCAGAATATATCCAGGATTTGGGGCAAAATATCGATGATAAGAACCGTGCTTTGCACCTGCAAAAGAATCATTTTCAGGATTATGCAAAAGCAGCTCCGGTGAAGGAAAATGAATTCTATCAAAAGCTTCAGTCAGGCAAAAAGGTGATCGCGGTAGAACTGGATCCACCATATGATTCCAATATTGATCAGGTAATGGAATGTGCCCATAAATTAAAAAACAGCGGAGCAGATGTGATAACCTTTGCGGATTCCCCCATGGGAAGGAGCAGGGTGGATTCCATCTTAATGAGTATAAAAATAGCGGAGGAGACCGGCTTGAATGTAATGCCTCATATCTGCTGCCGTGACCGTAACATGATATCCATGCGGTCAGTGTTATTGGGAGCATATATTCATGGCTTGCGTAATCTGTTGATTGTTACCGGTGACCCTGTTCCGGGAGAGAATAGAACCAAGACAACGGGTGTGTTTGATTATAATTCCTATCAGCTGATGGATTTTGTTAAGGAAATGAACGTAGAGCATTTCGCCGGAGAACCATTTTATTATGGAGGGGCTTTGAATCAGGGCAGAGGCAGTATCGATAAGATAGTGGAACGAATGCAGCGTAAGATTGAAGCAGGAGCAACATATTTCCTGACACAGCCGATTTATTCCCTGGAGGATGTCGAGCGGATAAAAAGGATTAAGGAAAAGGTGAATACCCGGATATTATGCGGTATCTTGCCATTAGTAAGCTATCGTAACGCGTGCTTTATTAAAAATGAGATCAGCGGTATCAATGTACCGGATGAAATCGTCGCAAGATACCGCCCGGATATGTCAAGAGAAGAAGCAGAGAATGTCGGAGCTGCAATCGCCAGAGAAATGATGGAGCTATTAAATCCGGTAGCTGATGGATATTATTTTATGTTGCCGTTTAACCGGGTAAGTTTGATGGATAAAATATTAAAAAGATAATTCTTTAGCTGGAATAGAATAATTATCGGTTTTATAAGCGAGGATCAAGAAAACAGAGCGGAGGAAAAGGAATGACGAAGAAGGAGTTTGCAGAATTAACACAATCTAGAATTGTTATGCTTGATGGTTCAACAGGAAGGAACCTGCAAAAACGTGGTATGCCGACGGGAGTATGTCCTGAGGACTGGATCCTTAAGAATCCACAGGTATTGATCGGACTTCAACGTGAATTTCTGGAAGCAGGGACAGACATCATTCTGACACCCACCTTTACAGCTAATCGGATCAAGCTTGCGGAATATGGTTTAGAGGATCAAATAGCCAGGATCAATAAGGGCCTTGTTGCAGTATCTAAAGAAGCTGTTAAGGAATATCAGAAGAAAACCGGTAATAACCGCAGGGTATATATTGCAGCAGACTTGGCAATGACCGGAGAACAGGTACAGCCCTTAGGAAAGCTGACTTTTGAAGAACTGGTTGATACTTATAAAGAACAGTTAAGTTATATTCTTACGGAAGGGGTGGATCTGGTATTTGTAGAAACCATGATGAGCCTTCAGGAATGTAGAGCTGCACTTTTGGCAATTAAGGAAACCTGCGATCTTCCAGTAATGATATCCCTTACATTTAATGAAAATGGTAGAACTCTGTTTGGTACGGATGCAAAGACTGCCATCATTGTATTGCAGAGTATGGGTGCTGATGCTGTGGGCTTAAATTGTTCCACTGGACCGGATAAGATGCATGAAATCATCCGTGAAATGAAGGAATATGCTTATATTCCAATCATAGCGAAGCCTAATGCAGGAATTCCGCAATTAATTCATGAAGAGACTGTATTTCCGATGGAAGCAGAAGAATTTGCTGCTGAAATGAAAAAGCTCGTTGAAGAAGGTGCCAATATCGTCGGCGGCTGCTGCGGTACGACACCACTTCATGTAGAACTGATGGTAAATGCGGTGAAGGATATTAAGCCAGCACCTCCTAAAGCCAACCATATAAGAGCCTTATCCACAGAACAGGATACCGTGGAAATTCCGTTAGACGGACGTTTCATGATTGTCGGCGAACGAATTAATCCGACCGGTAAGAAGGCTTTGCAGGCTGAGCTTCGGGAAGGTAATTATACAATCGTATCCCAGATGGCAGCAGAGCAGGCTGAGCTTGGAGCAGATATCCTGGATGTTAATATGGGTATGAACGGAATAGATGAAAAGGAGACCATGCTTCAAGCGATACAGGAGGCACTGCGTGTGGCAAAGCTGCCGTTATGCATCGATTCCAGCCATGTATCGGTCATTGAAGCGGCTTTAAGACAGTATCCCGGAAGAGCATTGATCAATTCTATTTCCCTGGAGAAGGAGAAATTTGAGAAGTTGATACCGATTGCGAAAAAATACGGGGCGATGTTCATCCTGCTTCCCTTGTCCGATCAGGGCTTGCCAAAGAGCATCGAAGAAAAGAAAGAGATTATCCATGCCATCCTTAACAGAGCTTATGAACTGGGATTAACCAAGGAGGATGTTGTAATCGACGGACTCGCCAATACGGTTGGTGCGAATAAAAACGCTTCAATTGAAGCACTGCAGACGATCCGTTACTGCAAGGAAGAGCTCGGCATAGCAACCATAGTCGGATTATCGAATATCTCTTTCGGATTGCCAGAGCGTCAGTTTATCAACAGTACCTTCCTGGCCTTTGCCATCCAGGCCGGACTAACGATGGCAATCTCGAATCCTTCCCAGGATCTTCTGGTAAACACTGCTTTTGCTTCCGATTTGCTTCGAGGAGTGGAGAATGCGGCAGAACGTTATATCGAAAGAGTTACAACAAGACCTACGGTGATAACAACCGGTTCGGATCAGAATGGGAAGGATCAGAAGGCAGCAGGACAGAAAGAAATAACAAAATCAGAGGAAACAACTAAATCAGAAACAACAACTAAATCAGAAGCAACAGCTAAGTCAGAGGCAACAACTAAATCAGAAGCAACAGCTAAGTCAGAGGCAACGACTCAGGTTGAAAAGTCAACTGCAGACCCGAAGGAAATGAATAAACAGGTAGTATTCCAGGCTGTAGTAAAGGGCAATAAAAAGAATATTATCGCATTGGTTGATAAGGTGTTGGAAGATGGTACAACACCGGATTCTTTAATCGATGAGACCTTAATCCCTGCTATTAATGAGGTTGGCCGTCTTTACGACAAACAGATATATTTCCTGCCTCAATTAATCACCGGTGCAGAGACGATGAAGACCGCAATCGATTATCTGGAGCCGATGCTGCAAAAAGGGGACGAGTCAAAAAGCAGAAGTACCGTCGTCATTGCTACGGTGGCTGGGGACATTCATGACATCGGTAAGAACCTGGTAACCTTAATGCTGAAAAATTATGGCTTCCGTGTCATTGACCTCGGTAAGGATGTGCCTACTGAGAAGATTATCCAGACGGCATTGGAGGAAAATGCGGATGTAATCGCGTTGTCGGCTCTCATGACAACAACCATGGTAGAAATGAAAAATGTAGTAAAGCTTGCAAAAGAGCGTGGGGTAAAAGCAAAAATCATCATCGGCGGAGCGGTTGTTACCGAAAGCTACAAGGAGGAAATCGGTGCTGACGGATATTCCGAGGATGCTCAATCGGCTGTTGCTCTTGTTAAGAAACTGACAAAAAGATAGAAAGAGTAAAATGAGATATCAAAAGAGTAAAACAGGATTTAGAAAAAAAGATATTAGAAGAGTAAAAGATGATATCAGAAGAGTTCACAAGATTTTTAAAGTAAAATAAGATATTTGAAAGTTAAATGAGATATTTGAAAGTTAAATGAGATATCAGAAAAAGAGACTGTTAATTTTTAACAGTCTCTTTTTTTACGAGATTTACTATGTAGATGCCTAGGCAAACCAGGATCAATGCCATCAGGTTATACCAGGTCAATAAATTCTCTCCCAAAAACAGGGAAGATAGTAAGGTTCCAAAGACCGGAGTCAGGAAATTATATACAGCAATTTTACTGATCTTATTATATTTGGAAAGTATGGTCCATAGGGTAAATGAGATTGCGGAAAGGGCTGCCATGTATAATAAAAGAAGGATACCCGGCAAAGTAATCATTTTTAAGGTACCGCCCGTTGCCAGTCCAAGTATCATCAGGACAAAACCGCCAAACCCTAACTGATATCCGGTTACCATGGTGGCTTCTGCTTTTACGCAAACATTCTTACTGATCAGAGAACCTATTGCAAAGAAAAGGGCTGCGAACAACATAAAACCGTCACCAAGAAAGTTAAAGCTGAAATCAGCTGTACTCAAGCCTTTGATATTCACCAGTATGATACCCAAAAAGCCTAAGATGCATCCGGTGGATTTATATAAGGTGAATCTATCATTTTTATAAAAGAAGTGTGCGAGGATAACAACAAAGAAGAAGCCGGAAGCATCGATGATTGCTCCCTTCACACCCGTGGTATGGGACATGCTGATATAGAAAAATATATATTCCAGGATCGTCTGAAAGAAGCTGACAATCAGGACTCCTTTTATATTTGTTTTCTCCGGCATAATCAGCTTCTTGACTTGAAGTGAATTGATCAGTATAACAAGAAGACCTGCGATGAAGAATCTTAGTCCGGCAAACACCAATTTCCCGGAGACATCATTGGTGGCAAGTCCAAAAAGCTGATATCCGATTTTGATGCTTGGAAATGCACTTCCCCATAGAATGGTGCAGACCAGTGACAGTAGTAATACATTGATTGGTTTTGTAAATATTTTTTCCTGACGTGTCATTTTCATAAGTTCAGTCCTTAAGCTTAGAATGATTTTTATTATAGCACAAAATCATACTGTGGCAAGGAAAAAGTAGATACTGACATAATTATGATCTGGGAGTCAAAAGTCTGATTAGGCTATAGAAATGAATATGTGGGCATATACATTCATCTGGACTAGCCTTACCATCCAATGATTGCCTGAAAAGAAGGCAATCATTAGATAATTTATCTATTGTCAATAATAATTTATCGAATAACGATAAAATATTATTGACATTCGTTTACTGCCATGATATATTTACGATAAGCAGGTAATAAATGTATCAATAACAGGAGGATAATTTCTGCCATGAGTAAAAATCGATTAGTGCGCTTTACAAAAATTTTATTAGATTTGATGTTCTTTACTGGGATTATTGTCTGTATAACAGTGCCCTTCAGTTTTAAATTTGTCGGGAGATTTTATAGTGTATTCGATGATTACTATATCCCGTTCTGCGTAATTTTCATGATAGCAGGAGTGTTTGCACTTGTGATTTTGTGGGAGCTCCGGCAAATGTTTGGTACGGTGATTAAGGAGGATCCCTTTGTTAAGGAGAATGTGACCTCCTTAAAGAGAATGGGGATATGTGCATTTATCATTTCAGTAAGTATGCTGGCACGGTTATTCTTCATCATTACCCCGGCGGCGATGGTATTGGCTGTAGTATTTTTAATTGCAGGTTTGTTCTCACTGGTACTTTCTTTGGTGTTTGAGCAGGCAGTAACCTACAAACTGGAAAATGATCTGACCATATAGGAGGTAAGTATGATAGAAGTGAATCTGGATGTTGTTATGGCTCAGAGAAAAATCGGACTGACCGAGCTTGCAGAGCAGGTTGATATCACGATGGCGAATCTGTCCATTCTTAAGAATAATAAAGCGAAAGCAATCCGTTTCAGTACACTCGAAGCTATCTGCAAAGCCTTGAATTGCCAGCCGGGCGATATTTTAAAGTATGTAGAGGATAAGAGTTAAGATCATGATTATTATTAAAATGCTGACAGGACTGATTCTGATACAGGCCACCAGAGCTGCCAGTGTGTAGAAGATGATATAGAATATCCTCAGCAAGAAAGAATGCAATAGTACGTCATATAAAATATTTAGTTTTTATTAAAGGAGGTTAATAAAGTGGAACAATTCAATATGAATCTTCCTGAGCATTCTCAGGAGGAAATAAGACCGGCAGACGTGGTTGCTTTCGAAAGAAAGCCAGAATCACCACTGCTTACTAAAGTGCGCCAAAATTTTGGTTTGTATGGCGGGATTAGTTTCATCTTCGGAGCATTTTTTGCCATATTGTTTTATAAGGCTGGAATTGGATTAAATATTCTGTTATTTACCCTGATTATCGTTGCCTTATTGACGGTGATTATGAAGAAGCTCTCCATTCCTGTAAAATCAGGAACCAACTATTATTACGCCGGAGCGATACTATTAGCCTTATCAACGACTTTAACTGCCAGCGGTATTCTGCAATTTATTAATTTTATCGGAATTCTGTTGCTGCTTGATTTATCCCTTCTGCATCAGTTTTATGAAGACCGTCTGTGGGAATTCATGAAGCATTTATTACGCATGATCGGATTACCCTTTTACTGTCTTGCTTCCGTATATATGCCTTTTGTAGATTGTATTAATTTTATGAAGCATACTAAGGTATTTAAAAATGACAAAACAAGAAATATTTTTCTTGGTGTGGTTATTTCCATTCCGTTCTTATGGATGGTAACAGCACTGCTTGCAAGTGCGGATCTTCTGTTCGGAAAGCTTACGAAGAAGCTGTTTGATGTTATATTTTCCGCGGATATCTTCGGAATCGCTTTTATGATATTATTCGGATTTTTCGCCTGCTACTGTATTATCTGCGCATCCGTTGCGAGAGTAGGAATGGCAGAGAAGCAGTCTGGAGCGAAAGCCGATTCATCCATAGCAATCACTTTCATGACAATACTCAGCCTTGTTTATCTGTTGTTCTGCGGTATTCAGGTTGCATATCTGTTTGCAAAAGGTTTGTTTGTCCTTCCGGCGGAATTTACTTATGCGGAATATGCAAGAAGAGGCTTCTTCGAACTTTTAGCGGTTGCAATCATGAATGTTTCCCTGATACTAATCTGCAAGGCTTTTTTCCAGGAGAGCAAGCTGCTGCGAGTGATCGTAACCGTCATGACTGTTTGTACCTATATTATGATAGTCTCCGCAACTTACCGAATGCTGCTTTATATCGGCGCTTATCATCTTACCTTTCTGCGGTTATTTGTTCTGTTGTCGCTTTTGATAATAGCTTTGGTACTGACAGGAGTAATTGCCTCAGAATATGTTCAGGGCTTCCCGTTATTTCAATACTGTGTTGCGGTGGTATCAATCTGTTATATTGCCTTCTCCTTTTCCAAGCCGGATTACTTTATTGCAGAGTATCTGATTGATCACACTGTGCTTTTAGACCGGGAGGATATGACCTACTTAACCTATGAATTATCCCTCGATGCTGCCCCGGCAGTACATCCGATTCTTGCTGACAGTAACCGATGGACTAACGGTAATCTGTCGGATGAAAATAATTATGACAGAGAGATAAATTCCTATGATGGACAGACACCAGAATTCATTGCAAATGACTATTACCAGAGGATTGCGTCAGTTTACTCGGATAGGGAAATCAGGGATTTTAATTATGCAGTATATCTGGCTAATCAGACTATGAAGCAACACCTGTCAGAAAAATAGGATAATCATAACATATGTTTTTCACAGAGTGTCAGCCAATGAACCAGTATCAGCCAATGAGCCAATAACAGCCATTGAGCCAATAACAGCCATTGAGCCAATAACAGCCAATGAGCTAATAACAACCAATAAACCATTATCAGCCAATAGAATAGGCTAATCCATCACACCTATTATTGACAGAGTTCGGTATACAATCTCACCGGGCTCTGTTCTTCTGCCAAATTATAAAAAGAATCTAACGTAATAATAAAATATTAACTTAACAGTTTCCTTTTCACCAGAATGTGGTATACTGTTGATAAACTTTTAGAATAATCGAAAGGATTCAGGTTGTTAAGAATACTTCAATCTGGGATGCGATAAGCAGCATCAAGGTGATATCAATGGATGATCAATTGCATGAGCAAACAGAAAAAAAGGGTAATTACACCATAGATGTTATCATTCCGACCTATCATTCGGATGATAAACTGAATAAGCTTCTGATGATGCTTTACCGTCAGACGGTGAAGCCGAACAGGGTAATTATTATGCATACAGAAGAGTATCAGGGGAAGGAACAGCCGCTGCCGGAAATCAGTGAGAGTAACATCACTGTTGTTCCGATTGAAAAGAAATCCTTTGATCACGGAGGGACACGTAAATATGGAGCGTCCCTATCTGGCGCAGATATCCTGATGTTTATGACTCAGGATGCGGTACCGGCGGATGAATATCTGGTGGAACGGTTACTGGAGCCATATCAGGATCCTCAGGTGTCAGCAACCTATGCCAGACAACTTCCCGACGAAAAGTCGGATCTGCTGGAGCGTTATACCCGCAGCTTTAATTATCCGAAGCATAGCCGCGTGAAATCAAAGGATGACCTTGATGAGCTTGGAATCAAGACCTTCTTCTGCTCCAACGTATGCGCTACTTACCGTAAGACGATTTATGATAAACTTGGCGGCTTTGTCGACAAGACTATCTTTAATGAGGATATGATCATGGCTGCCGCTATGATCCGTGACGGCTATAAAATTGCTTATGCAGCGGAAGCCAAGGTGGTTCATTCCCACGTATATTCCTATCTTCAGCAATTTTCCCGTAATTTTGACCTTGGAGTTTCCCATAATAATTATATTGAAGTATTCCATGGGGTAAAATCTGAATCTGAGGGTATGAAACTGATTAAGAACAGTTTGAAATTCTTGATGGAAAAGAAGAAATACCAGCTGATACCGGACTTGATCCTCAGCAGTGGTTTTAAATTCCTCGGTTATCAGATGGGCAAGCATTATGATTTGTTTTCCAAGGATTTTGTAAAGCGTTGCAGTATGAACAAATCCTATTGGAAATAAGTTAAAACCGAATCAATTCTAAATAATGGAGCAATGTAGCATGAGCACAGTAGCTATCGTGATGACAACATATAATGGTGAGAAATATGCAGGGGAGCAGATTGAATCTATCCTTGCCTCCTCCTATCAGGATTTTGAACTCTTTATCTATGATGATGGTTCGAAGGATGATACCATGGCTGTGCTACGAAGCTATGAACAGCAGAAGCCATCTATGGTTCATGTATTTCAGAATGAGAATAATCTCGGAGTAACGCTGAATTTTCTTCAGGCTACGGCCAGAACTACTATGGATTATGTCATGTTCTGCGATCAGGATGATGTCTGGAAACCGGATAAAATTGCAGTTACCTTGAAAAGAATGAGGCATATGGAAGCCCAGCTTGGTAAAGCTTCGCCCCTTGCGGTTTTCACAGATACAGTGATTGCTGATCAGAATTTAAATGTGATTAGCGGTTCTTTTTTCTGCTCCAATCACCTGAATCCCAGGAAAACAGATCTTCCTCATATTTTAATGGAAAATAAACTGATCGGCTGTACGGTCATGGTCAACTGCGCTCTGCGCAAGGTGCTGCAGAGCCACCGCCTGCCGGAGCAGGCAAAGTTTCATGACTGGTGGATTGCGCTGATTGCTGCGTCCATGGGTAAGATAGGATTTGTAAATGAAGGAACCCTGCTTTACCGGCAGCATGGAGGAAATGTGGTCGGAGGCAATGGTTTTCTTCCTTATGTTAGGAATCGAATAGAGGATTTCAAAGATCAAAAGGAAGCCCTGCACATCCTTTATCGTCAGGCAGATGAATTTGTAACAATCTACGATGAGCTTCTGTCCGACGATAGCAAGCAGATGATCAATACCTTTGCTCATATGGAAGAGTATCCTTTTATAAAAAAAAGAATGATTCTCCTGCATAACGGCTATCTGAAAACTGGTATTATCCGTAATTTTGGGCTCATGATTATAGTATAATTCCTGTATTTTTATGCAAGCACTTTAGTAATTTAAACTAATAAAAAATTTGTTCAAATACAGTGGTTTCAATACTTGACAAATAGATGTCTTGTTGATACAATAACTTAAAACTTAAATAAGTTATTTTTATACAGCAGCAGAAGCCCCATTGCAGAGTGTCCTGTGGTGACGGGCTTTTCTTATAAGCTACTGACACAGTGACTATTCAGATAGGGGGAACATGCTATGAAGAGAATGGTATTGTCAATTCTGGTAGATAATACAGCCGGTGTTCTGAGCCGTGTCGCCGGGTTGTTCAGCAGAAGAGGTTATAATATTGACAGTTTGACTGTAGGTGAGACTCAGGATCCTGCCATCTCAAGAATGACCGTGTTAGCTCATGGAGATGACCAGATACTGGAACAGATCAGAAAACAGTTATTGAAATTAGAGGATGTGATTGAAATCAAGGAATTAGCATCCGGTGAATCAGTAACCAGGGAACTGGTCTTAGTCAAGGTGAGTGCCTCCGAGAAGGACCGCCAGGCAATCATTTCAATTGCAGATATCTTCAGGGCAAAAATTGTAGATGTAGCTTTAGAATCTTTGATGATTGAGCTTACCGGAAGTCAGGAAAAAATAGATGCCTTTATCAAACTTCTCGATCAATATACGATAAAGGAACTGGTTCGTACCGGTATCACAGGCCTTACCAGAGGTTCGGGGGATATATCGGACTATATCGAGGACTGATGATTGACTGATCAGTAAGAATGTTAAGAACATTTTAACAAATGTATACTTATTAAATATTAAGAAGGAGGAAATCCTTCAAAAATCAAGGAGGAATATTTAGTATGGCTAAGATTTTCTATCAACAAGATTGTAATCTCTCATTATTAGAGGGAAAAACAGTAGCAGTAATTGGCTATGGCAGCCAGGGACATGCACATGCATTAAACGCGAAGGAATCCGGTGTACATGTTATTATCGGTCTTTACGAAGGAAGTAAGTCCTGGGCAAAGGCTGAGGCAGCAGGATTTGAAGTATATACAGCAGCAGAGGCTGCAAAGAAAGCTGACATCATCATGATCCTGATTAATGATGAGAAGCAGGCTAAGCTTTACAAGGAGTCCATCGCTCCTAGCTTAGAGCCGGGCAATGCATTAATGTTTGCTCATGGCTTCAGCATTCATTTCGGCCAGATTATTCCTCCTGCAGACGTAGACGTATTAATGATCGCTCCTAAGGGACCTGGACATACTGTAAGAAGCCAGTATCAGGAAGGCCGCGGAGTTCCTTGTTTAATCGCTGTTCATCAGAATGCAACGGGCAAGGCTCATGATTTAGGTCTTGCATATTCATTAGCAATCGGTGGAGCAAGAGCTGGTGTTCTTCAGACAACCTTCAAAGAAGAGACAGAGACCGACCTTTTCGGTGAGCAGGCTGTTCTTTGTGGTGGTGTTACAGCTCTTATGAAGGCTGGTTTTGAGACTCTGGTGGAAGCTGGTTATGAGCCTGAGAGCGCATATTTCGAGTGTATCCATGAGATGAAATTAATCGTTGACTTAATCAATGAGAGCGGTTTTGCAGGAATGAGATACTCTATTTCCAATACTGCTGAATATGGTGATTACATGACCGGTTCAAGAATTATTACACCTGAAACTAAGAAAGTAATGAAGCAGGTTCTTACTGAAATCCAGGATGGTACCTTCGCTCGTAATTGGTTACTTGAGAATCAGGTTGGCTGTCCGAACTTCAACGCTAAGAGAAGAATTGAAGCGCAGCATGAGCTTGAGAAGGTTGGAACTGAGCTTCGTAAGATGATGAGCTGGACCAACAAGCCGAAGTTGATCAACAACTAATTATTAAAACATAACATTTCCTATAGAAGTACTTGCTGTCGCGGGATGGCAAGTACTTTTTTATTTCAGGTAATTGCGTCCTGTGATATAAAAGGCTCTGCATGGATGCGTATTTATTCACATAAAGTGTCTGGTTTTATTTAGAAAGTATTGTATAATAATATCTGTTAGATATTAGGACATGAAGTATTAAATCAAGATTATCGCTAAATTTACAGCATTGTTATATTAGTTGGAGGAGAGAAAATGATTCATACAATCGTATTAGACATAGGTAATGTATTGGCACACTTTGGTTGGAAGGAGTATTTGCAGGGCTGCGGTTACGAGGAGGATCTAATTCAGAAGATTGCCAGTGCGACGGTTCAAAGTAAACTCTGGAAGGAATGGGACCGAGGCAGCAGGGAGGAAACTGAGCTGATTGAGCTATGCTGCAGACAGCATCCGGAAATTGAAAAGGAAATCAGGGCATTTTTTGATCATTTCCTTGAAGTGGTTAAGGAATATGATTACTCGGAAGGATTTGTCAGGGAATTAAAGGAGAACGGCTATAAGGTGTATCTGTTATCCAATTATTCCAAATGGCACTTCGAAAATGATAAAAAGAACTTTAAGTTTATTCGATATGTGGATGGTGGAATTATCTCTCATGAAATCAATCATGTAAAGCCGGAAGCAGAAATCTATGAAGCACTGATCAATAAATATAGTATAAATCCTAAAGAAGCAGTCTTTCTCGATGATATTCAAGAGAACCTGGATGGAGCGAAGCTCTTTGGTTTTCATGCAATTCTTGTGACAAATATAGATCAGGCTAAGAAGGAGCTGAGTGAGCTCGGCGTACGGATATAGAGTGTACGGATATAGATATGAAATAATTAGTCAATAATGGGGACGCAATATAAAAAAGGGAGGTAGGCATGGAACCAATAAAAATATTAGTGGTGGAGGACAGTGAAGATATTAACCGTATTTTATGCCGGTATCTGCAGCGGGAGGGATATCAGGTAACCAGTGCATTTTCCGGTACGGAAGCAAAGCTTTTACTTACAATGAATACTTATCAATTGATTTTGTTGGATTTGATGCTCCCAGGGATGTCTGGTGAAGAGCTGATCCGGGAAATAGGTCAATGCTATGCTACCCCGATCCTTGTGATTTCAGCAAAGAGTGCTCTGGAGGACAGGGTGAACGCTTTAAAAACAGGTGCGGATGATTATATTACAAAGCCCTTTGAACGAGAAGAGGTATTGGCACGTGTGGAGGCCATTCTTCGTAGGACCACGGGCATTAAGAGCCCAGTGGCTGAGGAGAAAGAGTACGAATGGAAGAATCTTCGCCTGAAGCCCTCGTCCAGGGAAGTATTCGTTCATAACAATCCAATCCCACTTACCGCATATGAATTTGATATCCTGCAGTTATTGCTGCAGTATCCGGAACGGGTATATACGAAGGATCAGCTGTATCAGGAAATCTGGAAAACAGGATATTATGGAGAGGATAATACCATCAATGTGCATATCAGCAATATCCGAAAGAAGATTAAGGAATTTGATGAGGAAGCTTATATTAAGACAGTCTGGGGAATCGGGTTTAAGCTGGAGACAACTTAAGGAAGGAATAATCTATCTTTATACTTTCTTTAAGATTTGTTAAGTACTTATTAAATATATCGCTCTATACTGATTATTGTTACAGAAAGCAGACTAAGAAAAAATGCTGTTATTTCTGTATGCAATCATCGGATTTGAAAGGAGCATAAATGTGAGGGAAACAATATTATCAGCGAAAAATCTTACAAAGAGATATGCAAATGTAACTGCTGTTGAAGGGATCAATATGGAACTGAAACAGGGTGAAATATATGGACTTGTAGGAAAGAACGGAGCCGGCAAGACGACATTTCTTAGACTTGTGACAGGCCAGACTTATGAAACAGACGGTGAAATCTCCTTATTCGGAGCAAATACAAAGGGAGCTTTGAACCAGCAGCGCAGGAGGATCGGAGCAATCATTGAGATGCCAAGCTTCTTTCCTTATCTGACAGCGGAGCAGAATCTGGAATATTACCGGATTCAGAGAGGAATTCCTGGACAAAAATGTGTTAGCGAAGTACTGAATGAAGTCGGACTTGCGAATACCGGCAATAAGAAATACAGAAGCTTTTCCCTGGGTATGAAGCAAAGACTGGGACTGGCTCTGGCGCTTATGAACAAGCCGGAATTATTACTTTTGGATGAACCGATTAATGGACTGGATCCTTTTGGTATCGTCGAACTGCGTAATCTGTTATTAAAATTAAACCGTGAGAAGAATAT
>DATMUM010000271.1:0-9558 GCA_035564175.1 Mobilitalea sp. | reverse complement strand
ATGTTCAGGCACTTATATTTTACAAGCATAGTATTTAATTAAACATAACTATTCCATATCAGAAAACGCCTTTTTTCTTCCTTCCTCCGTCATGCAGCCTTTAAATATAACCGAGGTAACCGCGCGAAAAATCTGATCCGGCGAGCATTTTGATTGTGAAAGAATCTTTGAATTACTTACCCTTTCCACTGCACCAATCATGATCTGAGCCACAAGCCATTCATCCATGGCCGGATCATATAAACCGATTTTCTTACCTTCCTGTAAAAGCCGGATGATATTAGTAATTATTATATTCTGTCGTATCTCGTTAACCTTCTCATAGGTCTCTGGGAAATTTCTCTGTATACTTAATAGGATTTCCGGATTAATGATCGATATTTTTTCTGCAAGCGTTTTAAGGAATAGGTTAAGCTTTTCAACCGGAGTCCGATTCTCATCTGACGTTATGACATTAATCTCTTTTTCAATATTGGATACATACAGTTCAATTGTATTAAGAAACAGTACTTCCTTTGAAGGAAATATCTTATAGACTGTGCCCTTGCCCATACCGACTCCCCGGGCGATATCGTCCATGGAAACATTCGTATATCCCAGAGACATAAAACATTTTGCGGCATATTCCAATATCCTGTTTTTCTTGATTTCGTCCTTATCCAAGTATCGTACCTCTCTATATCTTTCTGTATTTCTTAAGGGCAAGGATATTCAGGAAGAAGAACAATACGATAAATACGAGCAAAGCCAGGATATCCGGCCAAACATCGCCTGCACCCATACCTCTGATAATGATTGATTTTAATGCATCGCAGGCATAGTATACCGGCATGATTTTTGCAATAGCGCCCAGATGGTAAGGCAGCGTATCCAGTGATATTATGCCTGAGAAGAATATCTGGGGAATAACAACAACCGGAATGAACTGCATGATCTGGAACTCATTATTCGCAAATATGGAGAAAAATGCTCCGATACATACGGCGGACATTGACATCAGTATCATGATAACTCCGGCCGTTATTACAGATCCTGTTATCGTCATATGAAGAACCAGTTTAACAAAAGATATCAAAAGGATACTTTGCAGCATCGCAAATATTCCAAAGCCTATTGTATAACCAAGAACTACCTGCCAACGTTTCACCGGTGTTACCATTAGCCGTTCCATCGTCTGGTTCGTTCTTTCCCTTACAAAGGAGATACCGGCAATGATGAATACGATAAAGAAGGAAACGATACCGAGCATTACATAGCCGAGGCTGTTAAACATATTCTCATCACTGCTTCCATAAAGGAATTGTATAGATACATCGCCTCCGGGGGATAATTTCTTCATCGCACCCTGAATTGCTTTCTGTACGGTTCCGGTTTTCACAGCATCGTTCGTCTCGAATAAAAGATTTATCTTCGTTCCCTCTGTGTATAAGTATGCATCCACCTTCTTATCTTTAACGGCTTCCCTGGCCTGTGCATCCTCCATGGTTGTAACCGTAACACCATGGTCTTCTATCTTTGTAATTATCTGTGCAGGAACACCATTCTCAGCTATCGTAGCCTTATAATTGGAATCTCCTAAAAGGAAATAGATTAAAGTAAATAAAAATAACGGAACGATAAGGATTAAAGCGAGTGAACGCTTATCATTAACAGTTTGAATTATAATTCTACGTATGATAAATAATGTTTTCATTGTGCCTTACCCTCCGTTTCGAAAAATAACTCTTCTATCGAATTATTCTGCGTCCTGCTAAGGAGTGTATCTACCGTATCGCATGCAATGATTCCGCCTCCATAGATCAGTCCGAGCCTGTCACATTTGACTGCTTCGTCCATAACGTGAGTAGTAACAAGTATCGTAATACCCTGACCTTTAAGCTTTCTGAATTCATCCCATATCTTCTTACGCAGGATTGGGTCAATTCCAACCGTCGGTTCATCTAAGATAAGGAGCTTTGGTTGGTGAAGCAAGGCAACCGCGAGGGATAATCTCTTCTTCATGCCGCCGGAGTAATTAGCAACCTTTTTATCTCCGTCCTTATCAAGCTCAACAAGTTTAAGTACTTCATCTGCACGCTTTCTAAGTTCGGACTTCTTCATCTGATACATTCCACCGAAGAAGATCAGGTTATCATAGCCGGATAAGTCATTATATAATGCATCATTCTGCGGCATATAACCTATATTTTCCAATGCCTTTAGGCTTGGTATCTTTTCCTCCCCAATCCTAATCTCCCCGCTGTCGGAAACGATGGAGCCAATGATTAATCGGATCAGGGTAGTTTTACCTGCGCCGGAAGGTCCGATCAGTCCAAATATCTCATTTTCCCTGATGGTAAGATTGATATTTTTCAGTACCTGTTGTTTCTTAAATGCCTTTGATGCGTTCTTAATCTCAATTAACATAGGATTTAAGATGCTCCTTTCTATTCAAAAATAGAACTCTCAGAACTTTACCAGTTCTTTGAGTTCTAATATACTGCAATTACTATTATCTGTCAATACGCTTATTTAACATTCCTGCATCAAAGCAGGTCTTTCCGATATCCTCCACATTACAGTAGTAATTGACACAAGGATACCTGGCTCGCAGTATTATGGCTGATGATACTGTTACTTAAAAGGAAAATCAAAATTTGGTTCTATATCGGTATCACAGCAATACTATGTATTCCAGCCCACATCATAACGAACTATGTTGTCGATGTATATACACATTCACTACATTCCTATTCCTCGATGGTCAGTACCGTTTCCTCCGTCATCGCACTGATGACAATTGCCGGTATCTCTATCGTCATCGGATTAGCCAGAAGAAATCCTACTTATACTGATAGATAAACCGTTCCATATAGTAAAGGAATATCTGATTGTAATAACCCGGGAAATATAGATCGCTGCCGTGCCCTCCGAAGGGCATCAGAATAACAGTGCACTCTTTATTTCCCTTTTCTATATATGTATTACGAAATTTCTTTGCAATTGATGCTGACACCAATCCATCATGATCTCCCTGATAGATTAGACCAGGAGGACTATCCTTACTTACCAGCAATGCCGGGTCGACAAACTCCATTTGCCCTCC
Organism: Mobilitalea sp.; assembly: GCA_035564175.1. Taxonomy (GTDB): domain Bacteria; phylum Bacillota; class Clostridia; order Lachnospirales; family Lachnospiraceae; genus Mobilitalea. Next base: position 6,473 of record DATMUM010000271.1, on the reverse strand, counting down.
GATTTCGAAAATCTGCGATAAACCGTTCGCAGGATAGAACGGAATCAAACCCTTCACATGTACCTCAGGGTTAAGTATGCTGCTGTATTTTCCGCTTGAGAGGCCAAGTCCGCTTGCTAAGGTAAGCTGACCTCCAGCAGAACCGCCTGAGATAAACACAGAATTAATATCTGCTTTAAACTCTTCTCTATGGTCTGCCAGATAGGAGGTAAATATTCCGATATGCCTCACCATATCATCAATCGTGAATTTTCCTATATTCTTTTGAGATACAGGCAGTAAATGAAGCCAGTTTAATACATCGTTTAATCCATATTGAATATCGAATACGATGTATCCCTGCTCAGCAAAGTATTTATTCATCTGAGCAAAGTTTGAAGCACCTTTATTACCGGAGGTCCAGCCACCGCCATGGATCCGGATGATAACGGAATTACCGCCCGGAAGCTCCCTACCATCCTTAACCGGGGAATACACATCAAAATAAAGCTCAAGTCCTTTATCTACTCCCTCCGTTCCCTTATAGAAATGGATATTCCTGCTTACCTGATAATCATCGGAGGGTACCCCATAGAAATATTCCGGTATCGAAAAGGCTGACTGCCGGAAGTAATTTCCCTGATAGTTAATGTTGGTTTTGTAACTCTCTCCGAATGCTTCACGAAAGCTTTTCTCTGCATTTTTTAAAAGAGATGGAATTGATATCAACGGCAGCATGCAAACCAGGAAAATAAAAATAGTCGTCGGTAGTACAATGTTATAGTAAAGATGATATTTCTTACGGTCCAAAAGCTTTATAATTAATACTCCCGTACTTAGAAACATAATTGCAAAGAATAAGGCATACTCCGATATCACTGATTCAAAAAATACGTTTTTAAAGGTCTTCAAAAGATTAATTGCGATGAAAAGTCCGCAGTATAGGACAATGCTAAAAAGAATAATCACTATGTTTTTTATGTAATTACCTAAGTTTTTCTTAACATTAATCTGCGCGGCCTTTAAGACGGTCACCTTCCCAACCTTATCCTTTCTTTCAAACACCTTGTTACCGGCGATATTCCCTCCTAGAAGGAATAAGGAAAAGACAAATGCAGCGGATAGAATACTCTGCGTCTTCATAATCGTCGGTGTTAAGGACGCCGCTGTATTAATTATCATGATGAGAAGCATCCAGATGGAAGAAAAGGTAAGATACAGATATCCTAAAACTTTGTATTGCTCTTCCTTGAATGCCAAACCGATATTTCCGAGAAATGCAGCCAACATAAGGATGCCATACGGATTCGGAAACAGGATACCTTGACCACCCAGGAAATACATAAATCCAAGAGCTATGGAAAGTACATTAATAAACAGCAATATTGTAGGAAAAGATTGGTTCAAGACTTTCCGTAAGTTATGATATAAGGTTAACATTCTGTTCATCTCCTATTTTTATAAATATAGGCTAACAATTCATACCTTCTGCCTGTGTTCTTCCATTATTTTTTCCATAGGACTTTCTCCTCTTACAAGTACCCAATACTTATAAAATTGTTTCAAACTTACCTAACATTAGTGTGAACTAACGTCAATGCTTTTTGGGTATAAATCCTGAAGAATAGCAGTTTTTGCTATTCTTCCATAGTCTCGCATAATTTTGGCGAGACTTTGCGCGCATATTTTTGGCGAGACTTTGCGCGCATAATTTTTTCAAGACATTGCACGCATTCTTTTAGCGAGACTATTTACACTATTCCATTATAAATATAAGCGGGTTAGAAGCAAAAAATGCCGTAAAAATAAGGGGTGTTACAAAATTCGTAGAATTTAAGTTTCGAGGAGTGAAGCTTAATCTCCTTTAAGATTTTTTCTGTGTAACTATGTGCCTGTCAGCCGCTGCCTGCTTCATCCAGGCAGGGCTGTCACCAGCGTAACTGAAAAATATCGAAAAGGAGATAAGTTCACGAACTCGAATTAAAATCTAATATGTTTTGTAACACCCCTTCATAAAAAACCCGGAGTTAGCTAAGCAACTCCGGGTTTCATCCTTTTACTATTTTAATTTTATTTCACGTTATTCTTTCCGTATTTCTCAACGATTTTAATCAGTAACTGAACACATTTATCCATGGATTGGACGCATGCATATTCCATCTTTCCATGGTGGTTATGCGAGCCTGTTCCCAGATTCGGACATGGCAGACCCATAAAGGAAAGTCTTGAACCATCCGTACCTCCACGGACCGGACAGCTTACCGGTGTACCGCCGAGCTCCTTCACTGCTTCAGATGCAGTATCTATGAGATGCCAGTGAGGTTTGATCTTTTCCGCCATGTTATAATAGCTGTCTCTGATTTCAACACGAACAGTTCCTTCACCGTATTTTGCATTTAATTTCGCTGCCGCATCCTCCACAACTTTTTTTCTCTTTTCAAGTATATTGATGTCATGATCACGGAGCAGATAATCCAGTTTCGCATTTTCAACGATACCTTCCATACCGTTTAGATGGTAAAAGCCCTCGTAATTTTCCGTATGCTCCGGACGCTCCTTCTCGGGAAGGAATGAGTTAAATTCCATAGCAATCAGCATTGCATTCTTCATTCTGTCCTTCGCAGATCCCGTATGAATACTGATACCTTCAATATAGACCTTTGCTGATGCAGCGTTAAAGGTTTCATATTCGATTTCACCAAAAGCAGCTCCGTCAACAGTATAAGCAAAATCTGCTCCGAATCTCTTAACATCGAAATGGTCGGCTCCTCTTCCGATTTCCTCATCCGGCGTAAATCCAATCTTAATCGTACCATGCTTGATTTCCGGATGATTTTTAAGCTCCTCTGCCATTGTCAGGATTTCTGCAACACCGGCTTTATCGTCCGCACCAAGTATGGTTGTCCCATCGGTAACTACAAGATCACAGCCAACATAGTCCTTTAAAGTAGGAAATTCCGTTGGACTTAACTTTATATTCTTTTCTGTATTCAATATGATATCTGCGCCGTCATAGTTTTGTACCACTCTGGGTTTTACATTGGTAAATGGAGCATCGCGTACCACATCCATATGTGCAATCAATCCGATAACCGTACCATTCCAGTTATCGATATTAGCTTCTATCGTACCGAATACGTAGCCTTTCTCATCAATATTGGCATCCTTGATGCCAAGACTTTTCATTTCTTCCAGAAGAGCCTTTCCGAAAACCAGTTGTTCCGGTGAACTCGGGCATTCCGGGTTACCGCTAACGGAACCGGTCTCGAATTTCGTATAGTTGATCAATCTTTCATAAGCTTTCATAATGTACCTCCATGTTATATTAATGTATGAAGCGCTTATTTGCTTCAGCCTGTTACTTATATTATCTGATTAGAGTGTCAAAACGTTCTAACTCTATCTGTAATCCAGATATCTTAGTAACATATTATACCTATTATAACATCATTTATTAATTAGTGGCAATATTCCCATAAATAAACGTGATAAAGCTGAAACTGTTTCGCCATGAATAAACGAGATGTAATTAATATTAGTTTCAGCCAAAAAAGAAACCACTAATCATGTAAAAGTGGTTTCTCTTGTCATATATTAATTTGCCAGGTAATCATATTTGCTGGTTTCCTATTTATTTCAACGATATTATTTATGCCTTTTCACAGCCCGGTGAGCGAATTACCTGATTCTTATAGGTTATTCCATTCGTGAATAAGCCTATACTTTGATCTACTGCCTTTCGTCTGGGCGTAGTAAATGATACCACAAAATTATGACTAGGATTTACATTATCAAATCGGATACCATAGATACCGGTCTCCTGATCTAAGCCCACCCTGGTATTAAAGCTTTCAACGCCATTTGCGGTACGGTGTCTTATTCTATTTGGTTTTATATTATTACAGATCGGCACAATTACGCTTACATTGCTGTTGCTTAATTGCGTAGCAGCTGACGATCTCTGACTCGAACTTCTCATTAGAGGACTTATATTTATGATATGGTAGGACCATAATTTTCCTTGTTCTTTTCCGGTATTGATAGGAACAATTAAAAATTCACCATAACGGATGATTGGATTAGTTTCAGACATATTTTGACACCTCCTCCTTATTCAATACATTTTATTCAGGAAAATTACTTATGTGAAAGTACAAACGGTATATATTTAAAGGAAAATACAATATTACAGCCCGAAGCTGTTTCATGACAAAGTACCTTTTCATATAATGTTATAACGAAAAAATTTGGAGATAAGAAGAATGCCAAACTCCTCAAAAGATCGTTATTGTGATTACAATATCATGACTATGACAGGGAGAGGTCAAGTAGAAGTAGTACCTGATACGGTCGTCATCCGCCTGGGTGTACAGACGACTGGGGATAACCTAGAGGCAGCTCAGTCAGAAAATGCACAGCTTTCTCAAGCCGTCCTATCGGCGCTTAATCAGATGGGCATTGAGGATATTAAGACATATCAATATACAATTGATAAACTTTATGATTATGATAATGGGAAACGAATCGACCGGGGATATAGCGTACGCAATATCCTTGAAATAAAGACGGATCAAATAGGTCTCGCCGGTTCAATCATTGACTCTGCCGTACAAAATGGCGCTAATGTTGTTGAACTTATTTCCTTTGAGGTATCCAAATCGGATATCTATTATCTACAGGCACTAAACCTGGCTGTGCAGAATGCGTACGAAAAAGCGAGGTCCATATCTTTAAATTTTGGTATAGCAATGGAGCCGATCCCGATCTCAATCACTGAAAACACTATGCAGCCGGTACCGATTTCACAAAATATTTCTTTAAGCAGAGGTGCGGTTGCAACTCCGATTGAACCCGGTAATAAACAGATTGTTGCGCTGGTTACTGTAGAATTCGCCTTTTAGCTATAAACCCAATTGGAGATATGATCATGAATAATATGCAAAATTCTCAAAGTGAATATCTGAATAAATACTACCAGCAGCTATTTCTTCAACACGAAGCCTTTGCAGAGCATTATGCCCGCCAGAAGATGGCTAATGCTGCGAACGATACGGCTTACTATCAGTATGCAGAGCTTGAATACTACCATAAATCCAGGGCATTACATTATAAGGGGCTGTTCAGCGCTGCATCCACATTAACGGATAATACAATCTTTTAGAAATGAAATAGATAAACAAGTGAAGAGCAAAATATTTATATGCCAGACTAAAATCCGCCAAAACCGGAATTATAATTAAGTATTTCCGGCTGGCGGATTCATACTATTCCATTCTCGATTTTAAAACCTCGTTCATCGATATCCGGTTTACCTTTTTCTTACTTAAAGCTTTGGAGGCTTCATAGGTTACGTAGATTACTGCAAAGCCTACAACAAGGTAGATATAGCTTATTGTAATCGGCAAGGATAATCCCATATCCTTTGTGATCGAATTCATCATAGCACCTAAGGATACCAAAAGTAGCGGAACTCCCAGGATGTACCCCAGGATGACCGAATATACGGAGCTGTTTAATATCATGGAGTAAACCTCCCTCTTTCGGTAGCCCAGTATCTTCATCAAAGAGATATTCTCCTTGTTCTCCTCGATTACAAGAGAAGTAACCACATAGATAACGATCAATCCAATCAGAAAGGCCAAGAATGCCATTACTCCAACGACTGACTGGATAGGCTGTGTCATCGAAGCGAATGCATTCTTGATATCATCCTTTGTCACGGTCGTTAGAAGGTCACTCTCCTGAATATTCAATTTATCTGTACTCCAGATTCCCATGTAGCTTCCGGCAGGATAATCGAATAACTGGTTGAACTTTTCCTGCGGCATATAGATATAGTTACCAACATAGGAATCTGCGATGCTGTCGATCGTGATGCTGTAAGTCTTGGAGTTTAGCTTACTTGTTACCTCAATCGTATCGTTCGGTTTCAGCTTTAATTTATCTGCTAACCCCTTGGTAACAATAACCTGATCGGTACTTAAGCTTTGCCCTGAAGTATCTTTAAAGGTAATAAATTGTGACTTCGTACTTACACCATATACCGTCACACCGACATTTTCATCCGTGCTTAACGTAAACGGAAGCTCTGAAAAGGCTTCTCCTATTGTAGTATTTCCCTGCTGAAGCTGACGGTAAACATAGCTGTAATTATACTGGAATGCCTTATCAAACTCTGTATTCGATAACTTATCAAGGGAACTTTTTGAAGCAAAGCCCATGAGCAAAAGCATTGTTGCCAGTATTACGCCCAATAGTAAAAAAACACTTCTTGCGATGCTTCTTAACTGTTCTCTGATCTTAAACTTCGTTGTAAATTTAAAGTGCTCAAGCTTTAAGAACCTTTCAAGAAAGCCCACCTTACTGCTTTCCTTTCCACCTCTGATCAGTTCAAGAGGAGAACTCTTTAAGGCCTTATTAACAACAAAGAATCCTGAGATACATAGGAAGAATATCGGCAGTAATATGCTGATAGCTTCGTATTCGGCATTAAA
>DATMUM010000270.1:0-36181 GCA_035564175.1 Mobilitalea sp. | reverse complement strand
TTTTTTATAAACTCGTCACCTAAGCCACCTTGGATGATTTTACTAATCATTGCAAGTGCCTCTTCTTCATCCGGACCGTCACATACCAGTTCAATTTCATCTCCATGTTTTATGCAGGCTGACAAAACGCCTAATACACTCGGGTCTTTGACAGTTGCATAATAAAAAATCGCTGAAAGCCTTGACATGGCTTATTTTTTTGTCATTTTCCCCAACTTTTTATTGCGTAGTTTTACGTAGTATGATATAATATAAGGAGTTGGGGGTGGTGTTGTATGCGATTGCAGATATCTAAATCTAAAAATTCAGCTTCGTTTTATGTTATAAAAACGGTATATACCAATGGTAAAGAACAAACAAAAATTATTGAAAAGCTTGGGACAGAACAGGAACTTCGAGAAAAGCTTAACGGTCAAGATCCTTACAAATGGGCAAAAGATTATATAGATCAGCTTAATAAAAAAGAGCAAGAAGAAAGCCGAAAGGTAATCATTCAACGTGAGCAATCAAAACTAATTCCTAAAAACGAGCGACTCTCATATAACGGCGGTTATCTCTTTCTCCAACAGCTTTATCATCAGCTGAAACTCAATCAGATATGCAAAGACATTTCTGCTAAATATAAATTTACGTTCAGTCTTGATTCTGTCCTTTCCAGACTGATTTACGGAAGAATCCTTTTCCCTTCCTCCAAACTCAATACATTTCAGCTTTCCAGCACCCTTCTGGAACAACCTGATTTTGAACTTCAGCATATTTATCGTGCTTTAGAAGTCATTTCCAAAGAATCTGATTTTATTCAATCTAAACTATATAAAAACAGCCTTGCTGTTTCCAAACGCAACGATAAGATTCTTTATTACGATTGTACAAACTACTTTTTCGAGATCGAGCAGGAAGACGGAATCAAACAGTATGGTCCATCCAAAGAGAACAGACCTAATCCTATCGTGGAAATGGGCTTATTCATGGATGGCGATGGTATCCCACTTGCTTTCAGCATCCACGAAGGTAACACGAACGAACAGCAGACTCTACAACCCCTAGAGAAAAAGATAATTGAAGACTTCTCTCTTGCTAAGTTTGTCGTGTGCACCGACGCAGGATTGTCTTCCACAGATAACCGCAAATTCAACAACCTAGGAGAGCGCGCATTTATTACCACGCAATCTATCAAAAAACTAAAAAAACATTTAAAGGAATGGGCACTAGCTACCAGCGGATGGCATCTGGAGGGAATGTCCGGGACATTTGATATAAGTGGTATTGAGGAATCTGAAGAGGTAATGGAAAAATGCAGAAACTTCACCTTTTACAAAGAACGATGGATAAAAGAAGATGGTCTTGAACAGAAGTTAATCGTTACTTATTCCCTTAAATATAAGGAATATCAGAGGCATATCCGCAACAGGCAGATAGAACGTGCCACAAAACTTCTAGAGGCAAGCCCCTCCAACTTGAAAAAACAGCGTTCGAACGACTATAAGCGATTTATTGCTAAGACTAATGTTACAAATGATGGTGAAATCGCTGCGAAAGAAGTGTACAGCATTGATAAGGAAGTAATTGTAAACGAAGAGGCTTACGATGGTTTTTATGCAGTCTGTACCAACCTTGAGGATGATGTTCCTGCTATTACAAAGATAAATCATAAACGTTGGGAAATCGAAGAATGTTTTCGTTTACTAAAGACAGATTTCAAAGCAAGACCGGTATATCTAAGTCGTGACGATAGGATAAAAGCACATTTCACAACCTGTTTTCTATCACTGACAGTCTACAGATACTTGGAAAAGCGATTAAATGAAAAATTCACAAGTTCAGAAATCATTAGCCAACTTCGGGATATGAATTTTTACTCCATCCCGGGAGAGGGATATATCCCTACTTACACCAGAACCGATTTCACAGATGCACTGCATGAATCTTTTGGATTTAGAACGGATTATCAGATAGTAACTACTAAGCAGATGAAAAAAATTTTTAAAGACACCAAAAAGTAAAAATATTACGCACTTTTTTTAAAAATAATTAAGTCTGGAACGCCCTGTATATGCGGCTTCCCAGACTTTTTTTCTCTTACAACTGTCAAACGCGAGACTATAGCATTCTAAGTCAAAAGATGCAATAATAATTTTATAAATAAGCCAAATACTTCTTTTATCCTTTGTTTATAATAAATTTTCATCCTTAAGATATAACAGATTATGGTTAATGAAAAAACAGGAGCAATCTTATATCTTATAGTAATCGATATCTAATATTTATATCTTATAACTTATATCTTATATTTATCTATATCCTATATTTATCTATATCCTATATTTGTCTATATCCTATATTTGTCTATATCTTATATTTATTAAGATAACTCTCCAGTGTATCAGATAAAACCCTTAACTTATCGGAGGTTATATGCAGATCCTCAAAGATTTCCAGCTGCGCCTCTGTTGATGCTGCTACTTCTTCACTGGCAGCTGCGGTATTTTCGGAAACCATGGATATTGCTTCGATAGATTTAATCACATTGTTCCTGTCACTTTCCATACTGGTCATAGCAGATTGTACTTCCGTGATTCTTATGACGATGGATTCAACAGCCTCTGATATTTTGTTGAAGGAACTGTTTGTTTTGGTAACAGCCATATTCTGCTCATTAGATACAATTTTCATTTCGTTCATTGCTTCAACGGCTAAGCTGGTATCCTGATGAATATTGTCAATCATATGATGAATGTTTTCTGCTGATTTCCTGCTTTCTTCTGCAAGCTTTTTCACTTCATTGGCAACGATGGCAAAGCCCTTCCCCGATTCACCTGCTCGTGCGGCTTCGATGGATGCATTCAGTGCGAGAAGATTAGTCTGTTTAGAAATAGCTTCGATCGTTTCCACAAATAAGCTGATATCTTTTGTGGATTCAATCAGATTTTCCACTGCTGAATATATCTTATCAGAAGTTTTAGTGAATTCCTCTGATTTCTGATATAAGGTATGTACAGAAAGCAGACCTTCCTTATTAACCTTATCTACATTTTCAGTTTCCTTCATCACCGTCTGATAGCCATCCTGCACCACTGCTATTTTGTTTGATAGGTTCTCAACCATTACAGCGCCGGACTGAGCTTCCTCTGCCTGTTTGGAAGCTCCGACTGCTATTTCATTAACAGTTGCCGCAATATCAGAAATGGAAGTGGTTGCTTCATTGATTGATGAATCAACTATATGAATGGATTTGACAATGGAGCTGCTTAATTCATAGCTTTTCGTTATGATTGAGCGGACCTCCTCGAATAATTTATTCATATGTCCTGATATTTTCCCCAAAGCTTTGAATTCCGCTTCATCCATGTTAATAGAAAAGTCACCTGTACTAACCGATTTCATTATGGATGAGAATTTCACAGAAAGCTTCTTAAAGGAAAAAGCTAATACCAAGCCTATAAAAATGCATAAAACTATATTAGATACAATTGCTATTACGATTGCAGTAAGTGTATTGCTGTCTGAGAAATGCTTTGTCAGTAATCCCAAAGCGATCCCTTCGATTATAATAATAGCAGATAAAATAATAAGCGATCCGGATATTAAAGAGATAAACTGTTTGAAAATGCTTTCGGATTGATTCGGTTGATCGTAATTATTTTTCATATGTATTCCTCCAACTCGTATTCTGGTAATCAGTAAATAAACTTATTAGATAAGATTTACATCAGATGTAAAAAGTGTTACATTTGTTGTATGTATGGAATATAACATAAAAAATATCGATTTTCAAATAATAATAAGAGGTTTCCATATAGAATGGACAAAAGAGGTGAAAGTGTTGCAAAGTAAAAATGATACAGTAAATAAGCAGGTTCAACGAACCCGGGAGTGGGTATTCGGGGCTTTACTGTTTTTACTGGATACAATACCTTATGATGAACTGAAAATTTCCAGTATTACGGAAAAGGCAGGTGTAGCCAGGCAAACATTTTATCGTAATTACAAGAGTAAGGATGATATTATAATTACATACATGGATGACTTGTTCAGGGAATACCGGAACAGAGTCCATAATGCTGCTGACAAGCATCCATCGAAAATTTATGTGCTGATGTTTCAGTTAATGATGGAACAGCGTAATGCTTTGACAAAAATTAAGAATGCAAAGCTGGATTATCTGCTATATGAACATTTCTACAATTACAATAAATTCTTTTTGGAGAAAATGCTCCAGAATGAAGCTGATAGAAGCTCTTTATATGATATATATTCGATAAAATATCAGATTGGGGGAGCAGCGACCATTATGCTGGAATGGATAAAGCAGGATATGCCTTTGGCACCGGAGGAAATCGGTAATATTGTGTATGAAGCCAGCAGACATTTTCAAGATCAGGATGGATACATTCCTAACATTTTAAGTAAAATGGATAAATAACAAATCAGTAAGATAAATGAGAAAGGAGGTGCACCTATGCCATATATCAGTACGAAAACCACGGTAACAATCAGCCCGGATAAAAGAGAAAGCATTAAGAAGAAGCTGGGAAAGGCAATTGAATTAATACCGGGGAAGAGTGAAAGCTGGCTTATGCTTTCCTTTGATGATAACAGCAGTATGTATTTTAAAGGAAGCAATGACAAGCCATTAGCCTATGTGGAGGTTAAAATCTTTGGTTCAGCCGCAAAGGCTGCTTACGATAAGCTTACCAAAGCGATTACTGAAATCCTGAATGAAGAGCTGGAAATCAGACCGGATTGTATTTATGTAAAATATGAGGAAGTCTCAACCTGGGGATGGAACGGAAGTAATTTCTAATTCATAGTATTAAAATCTACTGCACTGCTTTCCGCAGCTTTCGCAATCATCACATAGATTCACTGCCGTGACCCGATATGGTTCAATGTTGAATTTGTATGTAGAAACAGGATATCTGGTAGTGTGGTTAAATACTGCATAATCCTGCTCAAATTCCACCACCATTGGTTGAAAGCTTAGCTCTACACCGTCTTCGTCGGCTTCCTGAACGGGTGAGTGGGTGACAGTATGATTATCTTCGCCAATCACAGTTATTCTATTTCCTGAAGTTGCTACTGAGCTTAGTTTTCCATCTGGTGTAAAGCAAAGGGAATTACGGTCACCGGAAATGCCGCTGGCATTCTTGTCATATGCCAGCAGAGCTCCGATCGGTGTGGATATTTTCGTCGGATATGCAGGTTCAACGGATCTCAAACTGCCATCAGGATAAAGTGATAACCCGATTCGGACTTGGACACTTCCAATCGGAGTCTGTACTTTGATTTTTTGTTTTGGCCAGAAGGTAAGATCCTTCACATTTCCATCCTCATAGAAGCTGATTGCGATAATCTTGGCATTCATTCTTCCAAAGGCGAAATGAAAGGATGTTTCCTTAGCAAGCTGATATTCATCCTTCTCTTCCCAGTAAGCAGAAATCTGACCATTCAGGGGAAAGAGCCGTTTGATGCTGCCATTATCATAAAAAGTAAGTAATTCGGCAGATAAAGGGCCGATTGGCGTCAACAGGTCAGTTGCCTGTTCGAGTGATATTCTTCGTAAAGTACCATCGGAATAGAAGGAAAGAGCATAATTATTTTTCTTTCTGTAATCATAAGTGTATTGGGGTGTCAGTATTCCATAGGGTGTATGTAAATCAACCTTTTCATCGAAGGTGCAGTCCTTAAGAATGCCATTATCATGGATGGTATAAAGTCCGATGCCCTTCAGTTTACCGTATTTGGTTGTATATGCTTCCATGTCAATCACTTCACTTTCCTGATGTCTCTATTTGTTCGGGGTAATCGATATCCTGTATTCGTTTTCCGCTGTTTTATGAGCAGTTGAGCTAAGTCCCATAGCTTTCAGATCAGTCTCAAACCATCGAGGTTCATGGTCACATAATACCTCAAGAACTTCGAATTTTTTCTCCTGAAGGAATGGTTTCAACACCTTCTTAGAGGACAATTCCGGATTCAAAGCAAGTACTTTCTTCAGATGAATGGTATATATCCCACATTGATCCGTTGCTTCCGGCTCAATGGATGCTGGTGCTGCATCTGATAAGGCTGAGGAAGCATTTTGCGTCTCTGATAATTCATTTTCCAGGATGGAATCCAGGAAAAGCTCCGGTTCACCGGCAGCCTCATAGGAATTAAAATGGTTCGCTTCCAATATGTAATATAGCTGTCCGTATATTTCGGCTGCCACAAATACCTTGCAATCCGTTAATTTGATAATTATCTCAGTAATATTTCTTCTGACCTGTGCCAGACCAGAAGTAAAATCAATACCACACGGTATTTCATCTGTTATCTTCCAGGTGATATCAGCTTTTGCATAAATCCGGATGGAACCCTTCGATGTGATTGAGGAAGTGACACCACTATCATTCACATAAACTGCAATATTTTTCATATAAATTACCATGCCTTTCTTCAAAACCTGCAAACTTTGAACCGCAGGCACAAATTTGCGTGTGAAAAATCTTGATTTTTCACGCTATCCCTACTTTCCCTATAAAAAAACCATAAATAATAGTATTCTCCATCGAAATTAGGGAAGACCATTATTTATGGTTTTATTTATACTTTGAGTTATTAGCTCCTTTTTGTTAGGCTAATATTACAACGTTATTTTACGGATGTCAATTCAAATCTTCTGATTGTTAAGTAGTTCACTTAATCATCTGCGTTAAGTAATTGGAGAAGAACTGGAATAAAGCAAGGTGAAGTGTTATCATTATGATATCTTAATATTCAGGGGGAGTTGCAAATTATGGGATAGTGGCTGTATTCCGGGATTTATACGGTAACCTGTGGGATTTGGTGCAATTTAAAGAAAGTCATCCGATGTATCAAAGAGTTAAATGATTATAAAGGAAAGCATTAACCGAAGAGCTTGCAGTTTACTAACGAACCGGACAATTTATCATAAGAATGAACAAGTAATAATAACCATAATTTGATATATTATAGGCGGGTAGGTGATTGTATGAACTGGGTATATAAGATACAGGAGGCGATAGATTATATAGAAGCAAGTCTTCTGGAAGAGATTACGATAGATGCTGTTGGTAAGGCAATTAATTACGCGCCCTCCTCCTTTCATAATCTTTTTAGTGCCATTACAGGGTATTCCATTGGTGAGTATATCAGGTTTCGCCGCTTATCCTGTGCGGCGGATGAGCTGGAAGAAGGAGAGTTAACTGTTACTGAGATAGCATTTAAATATGGCTATGAAACGGTTGAAGCTTTCTCTAAGGCCTTTAAACGTCTGTTTTCCTGCTCGCCGTCACAATATAAAGCCAGTTCGAACTATCATAAATTTCACCCGATTAAAATCGATATCAGATTATGGGGAGGATTTAGTGCCATTTCCCCGGCAGGCTTTTTAGTTTCATTTTCACTTTAAAAATAAATTAATTTTGTTATCATCCCTCCAGGACCTTCCCCATTGTTGGTTTGATGGAAGGTTCTTGTCCCACAAATCGGCCAAATCCCTCGATTGTTGGAAAAGAATTCTATGTCATATCTTTTGCCTGAGGCTATATCTACGGTATCGTCAAACTCACATCTGGGAAAACCGTCTACGGCGACAACGGTAAAATTATGCCCATGGATATACATGGAATGTGAATCATTGGATTTGTTGATAAATCTTATTCGTACCTTCTCTCCATATTTCGTGTAAAGCGGAGAAGTATTCGGAAATGCCTTCCCATTCATCGTAAAGTAATTAGGATATCGGCTATAAATATTCGGTTTATATATTCCTGGATAAACCTTTCCTAACGAGGGCTGAGGTATTTCCCATTGCTGAAGCAGCAGAACATAGTCTACATAAGGTATTTCCTCATCTCGGTTATTTGCAGCAGGCAGTACAATGAATGCTCCAATAAGGCCTAGTGCTGCTTGCTGCTCCATGGTGGAATAATAAACAAAAGTACCTGCCTGCCAGGCTAAAAACTGATAGGTAAAGCTTTCTCCCGGCATGATTTTGGATGTGGCCGACTCGATATCAGGAACACCGTCTTCGGAATTCGGCTTTGAAAGACCATGCACATGTAAGGCGGTCGGTCTGTCCAATCTGTTTTCAACAGTTAAGTTAATCCATTCTCCTTGGTTAATTACTATCACAGGTCCCGGTGTTGATCCGTTATATCCCATAGCATCTAGGAAAAGCTGATCCAGTATCTTATGTCTGATCGGCTCTGCTGTTAAGTGAAAATATCTCGTATTGCTATTAAGATTATAATCCGCAAAAGGAACATCGGGGGATGCCAGTCTTCTTTCCCAAGCTGCCATGTAAAGCTCCGAATAACTTATTTATGTTAATACATGATATGTTCCATGAATGAAAATATTTTAAAAACTTATTGGTTTATGCAATACCTGCCGGCAGGTTATTTAAATGAAAATAGAATTATTTACCATAAACAGATTGACGCTTACCTATCATAAGGTTTAATAATATATACAGGAAGGAATTAATATCAGGACTTACTAATTATATGGACTTGCCATAATCAGGGCTTGCCATTTATCAGGACTCACCATAATCAGGATTTGTCATTTATCAGGACTTGCCATAATCAAGACTTGCCATTATTAAGACTTACCACTATCAGGACTTGCTATAAGCAGTTTCAACATGGAGAAGCTTTAAACATTTAACAGATATAATAAAAATAAGAATTAAGGAGAACAAAAAGATGAAATTGCCGGAAACTGATGTAAAAAATGTAGCAGAAAGATTTATGAAAACACAGTTAAATAAAAACGATGAAATCGAAGTTTCTGATGTTAATTATATTAACATTGGAAATGAAAACGATGTTTATTCCTTTATAGCAGGTATCAAGACCGATGGCATTATAGTGAAAAAGGATTTAATTATTAGGATATTTGCGGGTTTTTATGCCGATGAAAGGGCGAAAAATGAATATAGTAACTTGCAGAAATTAAAAATAGCCGGTTATCCTGTACCGGAGCTTTCTGGAATGGATTTAAGCGGCATTTATATCGACAGGCCATTTTTTATAATGGAACGTATCATAGGAAAGAACTTGCATGATGCATTAAACAATGCCGATGAGAAAACTTACGATAGACTGATGGATGCCTGGATTGAACTGTTCATAGATCTGCATAAACTGGATTGTTCTGATTTCAAAGAGGGAGGTTTCTTTTTAAAAACTCTATTTCCATATGTTTCAATATTTGATCAAGAGCATCCCTTTTCGAGTATCGATAATTATATCAATAGCTGTAAGTTTCTATTGAATATTTATCATGGCGAAAATGAATTCTCTAAACCTCTTGAGTGGCTGGAAGAGCATAAATTCGAAGTTCCATGTGTAAAACCTTCGGTCATACATCAGGATTTTAACGATAACAATATATTGGTAGATAATCTGGAAAAGCTTTATGTTATAGACTGGTCAGGGATGGATATATCCGATTTCAGGCTGGATCTGGCTTCGGTTATTCAGGTTTGGACCAAATATAAGGATTTAAAGCTTCGCGACAGAATATTATCTACTTATGAGAAAATGTCAGGAAGTAGTGTTGATCATATTGAGTATTTTGAAGCAGCTGCATGCTTAAGGAAGATTCTGCTGGCATCCGTCTCACTAAATAATAATATAAATAAACATGGCATCAAATCAAATGATGAAGTAAATCAGGAACTATTACAGTACCAGTCTACATATAACTATTGGCTGAAAATCACAGGAATCAGTATACCGTTAATGGAAAACGTGAATACTTCCTCTAACTAAGCCTTCCAGCTCAAATAAAATAGCCTGCCACAAACGTGGCAGGCTATTTTATTTCGTAGAAATTGCATCCTATGGAATAAAAAATGCTCCGCATTCTCTCGATTGGAATTATGTCAGCTATACAAAAACGCTATACAAGAATATTCATATGTCATTATTGACATATATCAAAAACAGGAATATAATAATCAACATTGCTTGATATGTCAGATTTGACATATGATTATTGCTTTGAATAGAAGAGACCAGCGATAAATATAACGAATACAAAGAAAGGAAATGAAAGAAATGAATAAGCTGTCCTATGGTCTGCTCAGTTTATTATCAACAGAACCAATGACTGGGTATGATTTAACATTAAAGATTAATTTATTTTGGCGTTCAACTCACAGTGCAATTTATCCTTTGCTTTCAGAGCTTGAAGAAGAAGGAATTATTGAATTAACATTAATAAAGCAAAATGGGAAACCGGATAAAAAGCTATACCACTTAACAAAGAAGGGGGAGGAGCTTTTATATCAATGGGTTACATCTGAAACTAGCGATGCTGTTGTCAGGGATGAAATGACCTTAAAGCTATATTGCTTAAAATGCATGAACATGGACGCTGCAGACAAGCTTCTAGGTGAACTCGAGACAAAATATAAAAGAAAGGTTGAAAAATATAGAAACGCGATAGATAAATTAAAAAGCAGATCCGAAGAGTATTCAGAGGATATACCACCCTCATTATTTGGTGCCTATATACTAACTCAAAAAGCTTTAAACGAGGCATTATTAGGCCAGAAATGGTGTGAATGGGTGAGAGATTTATATGCAAAAAAGGACATCAGTTTTTTGACGGAAGATTTTAACTAAGAGGGGAATGTGACATAATGGACGAAAAAATACGAAATAAAAAACTAGTTAATAAAGACATACATGGAAAAGAGTATAACAAATTTCTGCTTATCATAACTTTACTGATTGGATCCTTTGTATCCGTTTTAAATCAGACAATATTATCTACTGCGCTTCCACATCTTATGAGTTATTATAATATAACCGCAAGTACCGTTCAGTGGGTAACGACTTCATTTATGCTTACTAATGCTATCATGATCCCTTTAACAGCATTGTTGCTGGAAAAGTTCTCAACAAAAAAATTATTCATGCTTGCAATGCTGATATTCGGAATCGGAACAATGATCTGCGCCTTCTCAGCAGACTTCAGAATGCTGCTTATAGGAAGAATCGTTCAAGCAATCGGGGCTGGAATTATCATGCCATTAATTAATACAGTACTTCTGTTGATCTTTCCGCCGGAAAAGAGGGGTTCTGCAATGGGCCTTTATGGTCTGGTTGTAAGCTTTGCCCCTGCGATAGGTCCTACGTTAGCCGGATTAATCATAGACAAATTGAACTGGCATTATCTGTTCTATCTGCTTATTCCTATCGTAATTCTCGATTTAATCTTTGTATTTTACTTCATGAAAGATATAATAGCACCGAAAAATCCTAAGATTGATGTACTCTCTATCCTGTTATCTACTTTTGGCTTTGGATTAATGCTGTATGGATTAAGCAGTGCTGGCAATAAAGGATGGACAGATATTAGCGTTATTACTTCAATCATTATTGGACTAATAATTAGTGTATTGTTTGTATGGCGTCAGCTTAAGATGGAACATCCAATGCTGGAGCTGGGTGTGTTTAGGTCCTCAACATTTACTCTGACAACGATAATAGGCAGTATTTTAAATATAGCAACTGCAGGAGCTGGTATTATTGTACCGATATTCCTTCAGTCCGTACTTGGTAAATCAGCCTTTACCAGTGGATTAGTTTTATTACCGGGAGCATTAATCCTGGCGGTGATGATGTTGGTTTCCGGACGCCTTTTTGATAAGTATGGTGCGAAAAAATTAGCCATACCCGGTCTCATTTTATTGATTGTTTCTTCCATACCCTTTACTAAATTGCAGAGTGATACTTCCGTAGCATATATTTCATTTATTTATGCATTTCGCTACATCGGAATTTCTCTTGTGATAATGCCATTACAAACAGCGGGAATGAATGACCTGCCGAATAAGCTCCTTGCCCATGCCTCAGCTGCTGTTAATATGTCAAAGCAAGTAGCAGGGTCCTTAGGGTCTGCGGTATTAATCACTATCATGTCTAATGTTGCTGCCGCGAACGCACCGGGTAAGCAGTTAGCTAAAACTAATATAAACCTATACAAATCTGGTTTACTCAATACCACCTTAAAGGGAATGAATACTACTTTTTGGTTTGTCATAGGGATTACTGTGATTTCTCTATTGGTATCCTTTCTCTTAAAGGATAAACAAAAAAACTATCTTATGAACAGTGATGACATGGAGCAGGTCATTTAATTCATAAAAAGCAGGATTTACAAATCCTTACCCCAAAATACATCTCAGCCTACAAGTAGAACCTGCTAACAATAGCAGGTTTTTTATGTGCGACAGGCAGTCGCACCAGTCTCGGTACATCCGAGACTATTTTGCATATTAGGAACAGCGGTCACGATGCGGTGCAACAACGGACTAGGAGTTCTGAAAGCAAGATTTCTCTGGAGTGAAAGTCTCCACTCGTGAGCACTGGTGCAAATCGAGAAGTCTAATCTAGGGCATTATCGTAAGGTGGTGTTCGAAGGAGATGTGAAAAGTCGAGAGACCCACAGACGGTTTAGCAGACCGAAATGAAAAGTGAAGCACAAGTAGCGGCAGGGCAAGTTGATGACCGTGCGTAAAGTCGGGAAATCTATATCATTTACCCTAAAGAACCAGTTGAGTAAATGGAGGTTGTCATGTGAAGGTGCTCGGTATGTTAAAAGGGAAGGTGCGATGACCCTGTGAGACCCTTATATTTACCAAAAGGGTTGATATATATAAGAGTAATTCGAAATTATATCAACATATAGGGGAGTCAGATAATCTCATAGTACAGAAGTAATCATGCGACTAAACGCATGATGAATGGAAGGGGGTTAACCTTTGTAGACTAAGTCAAGAACTTATAGTTATGCAAATGGCAACGATGCTTCGGCAAAAACGAACCAAAGGAACATAAGGAGGACAAGGATAGTAATGAATGATGAACTAATAATGAAATGGCATAGTATTTACGGACAGATTTTATTCGACCGAAAGCTAATGTTGGCTTGGAAACAGGTAGAAGAGAATAAAGGTTGTGGTGGAATAGATATGGAAACCATAGAAACCTTCAAAGCAGATGAAGAGAAGAAAATACTTCAGATTCTGCTAGAACTCAGAACGAAGGAATACAAGCCAACACCAGTAAGAAGGGTATACATTCCGAAGAAAAATGGAGACAAAAGACCATTAGGAATACCAGTAATCAAGGACAGGATAGTTCAGCAAAGTGTAGTGAATGTATTAAGTCCGAAGTTTGAGGATGGGATATTTCATAAATGTTCTTGTGGCTATCGACCAGACAGAGGTATCGAAAGGGTTATGCAAATAATTCTGTGGTACGTAGAGCATGGATATAACCATATTTATGATTGTGATATCAAAGGCTTTTTCGATAACATACCGCATAAGAAGCTGATGAAAGTACTGACGAAATATATAGCGGATGGAACTGTGTTGGATATGATATGGGCATGGCTGAAATCAGGATATATGGAGGAAGGTAAGTTCATGGAAAGCAATTCCGGAACTCAGCAGGGCGGTGTCATTTCACCATTACTTGCAAACGTTTATCTTAATGAATTAGACTGGGAATTAGAAAAGGAAGGAATAAAATTTGTACGTTATTGTGACGATTTTCTGCTCTTTGCAAAATCGGATGAAGAAATCAAGAGAGCTGGAGAAATAGCAAAAAGGGTAATTGCAGACTTAGGACTTGAAATAGCAATGAATAAAACTAAGTTTGTAGATTTCCAAAATGATGACTTTAAATTTGTGGGATTTAATTTCAAACATTGGAGAGAAAGAAAAAATGGAAGTGGGAAATACTTCATAATAGAGCCGACAGAACAGTCATTCAAAGACTTCAAGAAGAAAATCAAAGATGCAACCTGTAAAACTCTGACGTTAAGTCAAGAGGTATGGGTGAACAGAGTAAATCCCATTATCAGAGGAAAAGTGAATTATTATCTATATCCGTATAAGGCAGTCGAAAGTAATAAAAAGTACGGATTGGAAAGCCACTGCTATTTAAAAAGCTTTAGTAAGCAATTACATGCAATTGATGCCTATACTAGGCAAAGATTGAGGGTCTGTATGCAACACAAACATCCAAATGTAAGAAAAGGATTTCAGATGACCCATAAATGGAATGTGGAATATTTCTGCAAAATAAAGCTAATGCCATCTAACTGGTTATATTACAACAAAATGTATGACTACAAAATGGAAGATTATATCGGAAGGCAAACGCAGAAATGGAAGAAGGACGCCGAAAAGAAGAAAGAAAGATTCAAACAGCAAGGCAAGGAATACTATGACAGGAATCGATTAAAGGCAATTGCTTTTCATAAGCAATTTGTCACTGTTTAACTTTCATTATAAGACTACAATTGGTAAGCCGTATGCTTTAATAGGGCACGTGCGGTTTGATAAGGGGGCAACCTAGAAATAGGCTGCCCTACTTTATTGCTGCTGCCAGCCCGCCCCGAAAAGCGGCATAAAAAGCAGTGCTTTCACGAAATAGGGAGGCTATGAATTCAAGATCTACGGATATAAATCACATGATATCCTACATGGAAGGATAGGATTCTAAAATAACTGATTCTCTTAATAAATAATTTGCAATCGTATATCCAATCAGATACGATGGGGCTGAGTTATTAGCATCAATTGTAAATGGAATAATGGAAGTGTCTGCTACAATTAAATTATCAACTCCATACACATTCCCATAAGCATCAACAACTCCGCCCTGTTGTATAGGAGCCATGCGATTGAAGCTTTGTTCGTGGTAATCGTAACCAACATTTCTTCGGATGAAGGCCTCCAATTGCGCATCGTTATTGATGATTTCCTTCGTGGGCGATATAAGCCGGTAAGCAGGATTGATGGATTGCAGACGATCAGCAAGTGGAATTCAGGCAGCATTAAAAGCTGGGAGCTGTTAATGCCTGCTGATACAATTACCTTTTTCCTGGCGAATGCATTGAAACAATTTCCTTCTTTTAAGAATTCTACACCGATAGCTACATTATCTTCATTTATGATCAGGGACGAACTGGTGGGCAGTTATTAGTTTTAGATAAGTAATAGTTGAGGCACGCAATCCTGTGCCGAATATTTTTCTTTCTTAAGAAGGTTCATAGCTATATATTTGAAATTAGAATGTTCGATCAGGCGAAACATCGCGGCAAGAAAATCAACCAGTTTATCAGGATCAGTCTTATCGGACATAAAGCCAAGGATATTAAAACGAAGGAAGGAATACATGGCTGCAAGGGACAGGAAGGCGTCATTCCTATGATCAAGATTACCGGTATACGGGAAATCATTATAAAACATATGGTTTACAACAAGCTCCTCAAACACTATCTGCCAATTTGGCAGGATTACCTCCAGATGATCTGACGCCGATTTATGTTTTTTTGCAATCAAATTCATATCCTCTTCCGACAGCATTTCTTTGCCTTCGATGCTGTAATAATCCTGGGATTCCTTGCAGTAATCACAAATGCTGATACTGCTTTCAAAATATTTATCTAACACATGAAGCAGCTGAAAAGCAAGGGATAGATTGTCAGATCTCTTTGAATAAATATCATTACCGTATAGTAAATTACCGAGGGAGATAAAGCGTTCAGATAAAGGAAAACTGCGGTCCTGAATTATTGATCGTGATTTTATGCAGAGATCATATTTTTGGGGCGGCAGCATGATGTCAAATTCCGGACTAATTGATAATTCGTTTTCTTCAAACCGCAGAGGTTCTTTGTAATTTATCAGCAATTCCACAACCTTTTCGCAGCTGTTTGAACAGGAACATTCACAGTTATCAATCAGCCGTTTGGTATTACGAGGATATAGCCGACAGACTTCGGGAAGACTGTTTGCTCCGAGCTCGGCTTGAAGAGCACATAGACCGTCTTCACGATGCAGCATGCAGATACCGCGCCAGTCATTCGATATCTCTGCATAATTACCGTTACCAGGTTCATGGCAAAGTTTAAGCGCGCAATCAAGTTTGGTGCGCAGCTTGTCTGAGCATTCGATTCCCAGAAGATGATAATATTCCTTCCGGGATATTCTGATCGGCCACCCATCGCAGCAGGAATGTCGGCATTCGCCGCATTTACATACAAAATGTTTATAATATTCGGGAACAATGTATTTCATTCAATCAACACCTGTCAATCTGAATCTTACATTCAAAAGTAACATCAAGATACTATTCATTTTAGGTTTGAATTTTCATTTTGTAAAGCTGTTATTTTACATAATTTTCTTTGTTCTGGATTGCTTTTTAATTCACTTAGGTCTATAGGATAGATTGTTAGTGTTGATGCCATTAGGTTTTGTATCAGGTTTGCGTGCCAGCGACTAATAACTACAGTTGAGGTGTCATTGTATATTATCTTCTAATGATCACCAAATTCATACAATTCCACAGCTAAAGCCTGCCGCGCCCGGCAGGCTTTTAATCAAAGCGGATTATTTACTTAAACAATTCCTTCCTTTTTTCTTGGCCCGGTACAGAGCAGAATCAGCAGCTTTTATAACGTAAGCAGGTGTTTTGTTGTTATCGTCCTTTTGAGCTACACCGATGCTGACATATATATGAAGCTTTTTCATATCTGTATTCGATCTTGTATTTCTGCCTTTACTATTGGCTTTCTTCCTGTTGGTACTTTTCGCTCTGCGTTTTTTGCGTATCACGAATTCTCTTTGTGCAATAGCTTCTCTTAATTCTTCCAGGGGAGCAATAACATCATTCATATTTTTGCCCGGAAACAGGAGAGTAAATTCTTCTCCTCCGTATCGGTAGGCTTTCCCTCCGCCTTTTACATCTTTTATCATAGATGCAATAAATTTAAGCACCTCATCTCCGGTATCATGTCCGTAGGTATCATTAAATTTTTTAAAATGATCAATATCCAGCATGGCAATTGAATACTTCATTCCCAGCTTCAATAAATCCTGATTCAGTGCACGTCTGGAAGGAATCCCCGTAAGCTCATCATAAAACGCCATGACATAGGTATCCTTCAGGATCGATACAATTAATATCATGCCAATAACTGTATTGAATACAGAATATGACTTTGATGAATTGTCGTTAAGCATACTGAATAATGCAATTAATACAAATAATAAAGCGAAATCCTGTGATAATTGATATAACAGAATTCTAATAATTAGAAGGATAAATGAAAAAATAAAAACAAGGAGAGCGGTATGTGAAATTGTAATGTAAGGCTTAAGATGAACAGGTAATAAAGAGCTGCTAATCAGTTTTAGAATTTCCTGCTGATTTGATGTTACAATCCAATAAGTCAAGCCAGCCTGCAATAGAATAAATCCAAAACGAAACATCCCCCATATACTCACGATTCCGCGTTCCTTCAAGATTGTAAATATAACTGCGTTAAAGGGTAACAAGATACAGAGCATGAGATAAATAGGCTTCCAGGCATTAACTAACGTTCCTGGGTGATATATGATCGTTAAACAGATAATAAGGATAACAGATATAAAGAAATAACGGCTGCGGTTGAATTTCCACGCCATAGCTGCGGCAATGGCCAGTACAGCATACGGAGCATAATGCAAGATAGATAATTGCAGCTCTGTTAAAATATCAAACCTTTCACATACTATGTACCCTGACATTATGAAAATAAGGGGAAGCAATATGGAGGTGGATGATTTATAAATAGTTTTCAATAGCATCTTCCTTAATTGTTTGATATAAAATATATCGGCATAAGATCGAAAGCATATTATACTTTACGAAATAACTTAATTTTTATCCTTATAGAGCGCATCATAATTGCTAAAGCAAATAGCCTGCCACGACTTTGTGGCAGGCTATCTGTGAAAAGGGAAGTTTAAAGTTGAGGCTGGAGGATAGTTCATCATGTGTCATATGGTGCTTCAAATATCTTATTAGAATATTCACGTATCAGATCCACTGAGGATTGAAACTTTTTAAATTCATCCTGAGTCATGTGAATCTCCAGGACATCTGATGCACCGTAGCTGTTTAATATGGTAGGGACACCGGCAAATACCTCATGCTGTCCATACTCACCTTCCAATAATGTAGAAACCGGAATAATTCTGTTCTCATCATATAGAATAGCTTTAATAATACCTACGCAGGCAGTAGCGATGCCATAGTTAGTCGTTCCTTTTCTATTTAAAATTTCCCAACCTTCCTTGGTTGTCTTTTTAACTATTTCATCTAGGTCAACTTCTCCTATTAATTCCTTATTGTCTTGAATCACATCGTAAAAGGGTTTTCCAGCTATAGTAACGGTAGACCATGGAACCATCTGGGAATCCCTGTGTTCACCCAAGGAATAGGCGTACACACTTCTGGGGTCTACATTAACCATTTCAGCAATGAAGTTTTGTAATCTGGAGGTATCTAATGCTGTACCGGTTCCTATTACCTGATTTTTTGGGAGCCCCGATAGTTTATATACGTAATAAGCGATGATGTCCACCGGATTAGAAACTACGATAAATATGCCATCAAAACCACTTGCCATAACAGGCTCGACGATGGATTTCACAATTTTAGCGCTTGCTTCCAAGGTATCCAATCGTGACTGTCCTACTTTCGGCGGTGCACCTGCGGTGATAATGACAATATCCACATCATTACAGTCAGCATAGGTTGCTTTTTTCACTTTTACATTACGATCTAGGTATTTGATTGTGTCACGTAGATCTAATACCTCGCCCAAGGCTCTTTCTTCATTGATATCAATCATTAATATTTCGTCACACACTCCCTGGGTAACCAGACTGAATGCGGTAGAGGAACCCACCAGACCGCAGCCGATTACAGCGATTTTTGACTTTTTTATATTCATTTGAAGTTAGTTCCTTTCTAATACTTTATATTATTAACATATCCAATGTTTACAGTTACAAATCAACCATCTCTATTATAAATTAATTCAGCGGCAAATGAAAGATAAGAAACTTAACTATAATTATTTATATATGTTTGATTTTATACCATTGATAAGAGATGAAAAAGTATGTCGAATTGTTATGTTAGGGCTGTATTAATAAATGAGTTTGATAAATGGCTTGATAAATGAGCTTATACGAAAGGTTATGAAAATTATGGAAGACATAGCTCGAAAAGGTTGATGTAATAACAAATTATGTTATTATTTATATAATATGTATTTAATATTGGAAGCTTAAGCTTCTATTATAAATATTAATTTAATTAGAGCATTGTACGTCAAAACAATTTACAATAAATATACTAAAATATAGAAAAAAGGAGTACTTATTATGAGAGCATGGGATTCTATCCAAAACACCATTCACTATATTGAAGAAAATTTATCCGAGAAAATAGATATTGATGATTTATCCAAAAAAGCTAATCTTTCACCGTTCTATTTTCAAAGGCTTTTTAACAGGCTTGTAGGAAAGCCGGCTATGGAATATATAAAGCTTCGACGGTTAGCTAACGCAGCCGATTATCTGATTATGAATAATAACAACCGAATTATTGATGTGGCGATGGAATTCGGTTTTGAGAATCATGAAACCTTTACGCGAGCCTTTAAAGCAACCTATGGGATGACTCCGGAGAATTACCGCAATAACCCTCGTCAGCTCTCACATTTTCTTGAGCCTGATATTTCTTTAAATTATCGCCTGATAGACGAAAATGTACCTCTAATTGCAGACGGCATTACTTTAGAGGTCAGCAGAAAGCATTTGGAAACTCCACGCATATTCACGGGCATGAGTATCCAAAATTCAATTGATGATACTCCGGGTGTTGACTTGTTGGGAGAATTATGGAATAGGTTTCATGAGCAGAAACCTTCATTAAGT
Source organism: Mobilitalea sp. (assembly GCA_035564175.1). Taxonomy (GTDB): domain Bacteria; phylum Bacillota; class Clostridia; order Lachnospirales; family Lachnospiraceae; genus Mobilitalea. Next base: position 16,365 of record DATMUM010000270.1, on the reverse strand, counting down.
AACATAATGTCATATGGACAGGAGGCAGGCGTTTCTTCACCCGGCGAAAGGCCAGGCTGCTTTACTTATTTTGCTGGTGCAGAGGTCAGCTGTACAGATGATATTCCAGATAAATACACAGTATGGAGCATGCCAATTGGTGACTATATTATCTGTACCTTTGAAGCAGAAAATTTTTACTTACTAACAACAAATGCCTTAAATAAAGCTAGGGATTACATGTTTGGTGTATGGATACCGGCTCATAAACTAGCTACTGAGTTTTTTATGGCAGAGCTTTATTATGATACAACTCCGGAAGCTTCAAAGATGGAGATATGGCTGAAAATCAAGGTAAGAGGAAACAAACATTTATAGAAAACTTAAACAACCCACTTTGCAGTGGGTTGTTGCTATTTGGGGAGGTAAAAAGATGCTCGTATTCTTTTATAACATTTATGTCTACTTAATACTTACATAAAGTATACAAGAATTTTACATATATTTGAAATAGCATACTTTTATAAATATCTTATATATGTTAATATAGGGATGTACAAAAAATGGAAAGGGAGGATATGTAATGAAATTATTAGGAAAATTCAAAAAAGTAGTAATGGCTGTACTTGTAGTAGCTTTGTTATTTGGCTTAACCGGTCAATCGGGTCAAATAATATGGGCAGCATCTGAAACAACTTCGCCAGCTGACAGTATATCAAGTGGAGATATCGTTATTTTATATGACAATGATGTTCACTGTGCCGTTGATGGATATGCCAGCATTGCAGCGCTAAAAAAAGATATGAAGGAAAAGACTGATTACGTATCATTAGTATCAAGCGGAGACTTTGTTCAAGGAGCAACCATTGGAGCCTTATCACGTGGTACATACATTATGAGGATCATTAATACGGTTGGTTATGATGTAGTAACACTTGGTAACCATGAATTTGATTATCAGATAGATCAGTTAAAGACTCTGACCAATATGCTAAATGGTAAAGTTGTAAGCTGCAACTTTATGAACTTAAAAACCAACAAACCGGTTTATAAATCTTACACGATAAAAAAATATGGTGATAAGAAGGTTGCATTCATAGGAATTACAACTCCTGAATCCATAACCAAATCTACGCCTACTTATTTTCAGAATAAAGATGGTAAATACATCTATGATTTTTGTAATGACAGCACAGGTGAAGCATTATATAAACGCGTTCAGGATACTGTTGATGCCGCAAAGAAGGCAGGAGCAGACTATGTCGTAGCACTTGCTCATTTAGGAGTTGAGGGAGTAACCGATCGCTGGACTTCAACGAGCGTTATCAGCAATACCACAGGAATTGATGTTGTATTAGATGGTCATTCCCATAGTACATTTGCAGCAAATACGGTAAAAAATAAGGACGGAAAAGATGTTATAGTTTCTTCGACCGGAACAAAATTTGCCAATATTGGTGAGCTGGTTATTACGCAGAAAGGCGATATTACTACTCAGTTGGTTTCTTTAAACGATTATACAAAGACTGATGCCACTGTAAGCAATTATATCGCAGTAGTTAAGGGAAATTACGAAGCAGTAGTATCGAAAGTAATTGGTCAAACTACGGTAGATTTGACAACTTTAGACGTAACAACCAATAAACGTGCTGTTCGTAATGCTGAGACAAATCTTGGTGATTTTTGTGCCGATGCACTTCGCATTGTTCTAGATGCTGATGTCGCTATTATGAATGGTGGTGGTATCCGTGCAAACATCGCCAAAGGAAATGTTACATATAATGATCTTCTTTCGGTATTTCCTTGGAGTAATATGGGATGTGTAGTAGAAGCAACTGGTCAGCAGATTAAGGATGCACTCGAGATGGGTGCCAAGAATTATCCGGCTGAGAGTGGTGGCTTCTTACAGGTATCCGGTATTACCTACGAAATCAATTCCAAGGTTCCTTCCTCAGTTAAAGTCGATGATAAGGGAATGTTCGTGAGTGTAGGCGGTGAATATCGTGTACAGAATATCAAAGTTTTAAATAGCAAGACTGGAAAATATGAGGATTTAGATCTTAATAAGACGTATAAATTGGCAGGTATCAATTATACCTTAAAGAGCTGTGGTGACGGATATACCATGTTCAAGGACAATACGATTCTGAAAGATGAGGTTGCGGTTGATAATGAAATCTTAATCACTTATCTTACAAAAAATCTTAATGGTGTTGTAGGAAATGAATATGCCGATCCAAAAGGTCAGGGACGAATTGTTATTAAATAACAGTGTCTGTATAAATAAAGAGTCGTGTTAAAGAGTCATATAGAAGAGTCATATAGAAGAGTCATATAAAAGAGTTATATGAAAGAGTTATATGAAAGAGTCATGTAAAAGAGTCATATGAAAGAATCATATGAAAGAGTCATATGAAAGATCCATATGAAAGATCCATATGAAAGAGTCATGTAAAAGAGTCATATAAAAGAATTATATAAAGAACCATATAAAAGGAAGAGGTTATCTTTAAAGTTGCGGCTTTTAGGGATAACCTCTTTTTCTTGTATAACCATGAATCTGGTAAAATAATGAAATTAATTGAAATTACAAAATTTAGGATATATACTTAATACATAAAAGGAGGGTGAGAGGATGAAGTTTAAATCAGATTTGGCTATATTTATGAGTATTGGGTTGTTGTTGACAACGTGTTTTGGGAGTACAATTGTCGGTAAAGCTGCAGAAGATAAACAGGATGTTTCCTCGGAAAAGGCAGAAGAGGATTCGCTGTCGAGGTATCTTGGGGTTTGGTATGACAAGGCAGCGGTCGATTCAGGACAGACGGTAGAGGGGAATCCGAATGTGAAGCTTGTTATCACAGGAATAACCAATAACAAGCTGTTATTTTCCATCTGCCAGCAATATTGTATACTGGATTCTGCCATTGCTACAAAACAAACAGACGGCTCGTATCAGTTTTCATTTCGTGAGGTAAAGGGAGATTTTCTAACAAATTGTAGCTATGGTACCGAGTATACCGGACGATTTATATTCGATGACATGAAGCTGACAGCTGAAATTGGTGGAAGTAAGACAGAAGGAATCGGGTATGTTGGAGAACTGATTTATTACAGTGGATTGAATGAAGGGACTCATTGTAATCTGGTTGATTTTATGACAGATTATAAAACGGCATATAACAAGATGGCAGGAAATTCGGGGTGGTCTATTTCGCTAGTGGAGGATGAGGAATCCGGACTTGTGGCTGAGGTATCTGTCGAAGTGAATATGGGATTCTGGACCGATGAAAGCTGCTATGAAGTAGAGGGTATTGCAAGAGGATCTTTTCAAGAAGAATGCGTCGCCAAATTCGGGCAGCCTGTTTCAAAACAAAAAACAGGTGATAATACGGAAGTTGTATATCTGGTGGATGGTAAATATTATTTTACCTCGCTGTTGAATGAGTATGGTGCGATATTAACAATGAAGTTAAGATATGCCAACGAGGAAATGGTACTGGGTTATAAAATTGTTGGCGATTACAAAATTCATGGAACCAAAATTATTGAGTATATCGGTGGTTATGATACAGCGAAGACGATAACCATACCGAAAGGAATTACGGAAATTGGAAAGAAAGCATTTTCCATCGCTGATGACGTTACCTTTCAGGATGAAATTGCCGGCATGAAAAAGGTGTCACTTTGCATTCCTAAGGATGTAAAGATTGACGAAGATGCATTTAACACAATTGGGCCAATGAAGATTACGTTTGAAGAAGGCCGAACCGAGATTGAGAAGAGGGCATTTCGTGGGTGTGCAGATTATGTAGACGGAAGGAATGAAAGAATCGAGATCATTCTGCCTTCTACTATTAAATCCATAGGAGAGAGTTCGTTTGAGACATTTCTATGCAGCAGACATTAATAAGGATTGTCAGACCTGATTATATTGATAATAAAAATATGTAATATGCCGTATATACAGTATATTTATGAATTTCAAGGATCTTAAAGACAGAATTTATAAATGACAAAAATGTAAACCATACCCTCTATATACATGTCTCTTATTTTATATGATTTTTCTAAGCCCCTGACATGGTGAACCCCTTTTGCTAGACAAAAATCTAACGAAAGGGGTTCACTTCACCGGTCGACTGGGCAGTTGATTAACTATAGTGGAGGCGAACCACTTTTATTGGCGGCTACTCCTTTTCCTATCTTCAATATGTCATGATATGTTAAAAAATAAAGAGTTAAATGGTATTTTACTAGCATGGGTTATTAATAATTTTTTATTTTCTTTAATTTAAATGTATATGCAAGGAAAGGCAATCCTGAAAAAACCATAATAATATAGGATACTGTTGTTAGTATATAACCTGGCATTACAATGAATGGGGGAAGATGATAATAACTACAAGTTATGCTAATAATTAATAATAGGATGAAAATAAATAAAAATGGAAATAAGATCCTTTTCATCTGTGCTTTTTCTCTTTCGTATTTATCATATATTGTGGTAATATCTGAATAGATTGGTTTAGTACCTAACTGAGCACTGAAAATATGAATTTCACTGCCTGCAGAACATACATGAGACCATCCGGCTTCCTCAAATAAGTTAAAATACTCCTTGTCTGCATGTAGCTGGTAATCCAGACTATATTGTAATTTAATGGGTTCTGAATTTCTTAAATGATACCCAAGGAATGCAAATCTTTCTAAAATCCAGCCTTCACTCGCGTATTTTTCCAATTTTCGTAAATCTTTATCTTCACTAAATGCTAGACCACCACTAAGTACATATTTTTTTCCTTTCATAGATTAACACCTCTTTTCATAAATATAATTTCTGCATGACTTACCATATTCTTTCTACGTTTTACTTCATCTCTTAATAATTGCATTCCTTCTTCTGTTATAATATACGTCTTCTTGATGTCATCTTCTTTGTCAGATGCCATAATAAGTTGTGCAGCCAGCAGCTTTTTGATTATTGTATACAATGAAGCAGGTCCAATACAGAATTTGCCGTCGGTTAACGTTTCAATAAATTTCATAATGAGATATCCATGCTTTGGCTCCATTAGTGCCAAAAGAATATAATACATAGTATCAGTTAGTTCCCCCAATTCTAGTGAGTTATTTCTCGGCATATTACACCTCCGTATCATTAAATGATATATCTGTAAATAATATATCATTTAATGATATATATGTCAAGGAAAATATTGAGAGTAATTTAGATAGAGTTAAGAGTAAGAAATAATCTTTGCATATAAGATATCAAATTCGGGGATGGCAAGTATTCAGAGGATGGATTAATTCTAGAATATCCATTACAAAAAGAGGGCCAGGTTGTATCAGTATGGATAGAATCAGAGGACGGAAGCTCCACAGCGCCGAAAGATTATACCATTAAAAAATGTGATCTGAGACTGGTGGATGACTATTTTTTATGTGCTTATCCAAAACAAGTGTCAGGATATGTAGATCAAGATTATGCAACTGTTGATTATGTAACTGCCCAAATTGATAATGATACATATCAAGCGAAGGTTGATTCAAAAGGCAACTATGTTATAGAGTATCCAACCCAGAAAGTAGGTCAAAAATAATTGTAACGGGTTATGATGAACATGGCTGCTCATCTAATTGGGGAACCTTCCTGCAATGGGTTTTTGAACGTGGGTCATCTACTGTTTATGCTTACATAATAGATGGAAAAGTATTTAGTATACAGCACTGGAATTAATAGATGGAATGTCTGGTTTAGTTAAGTAACATGGATCACAAGCAGAACCCCGCTACGGCTTTGTAACAGGGGCTTTGCTATCTTGTGGTATCTTGTAACCACTAAGTTGCGTAACATTAGGATAATTACCTTAATATTTAGTAGTTGAACTATAATATAATATATTATCATATGTCATGCTTAATGTTGATTATTGGGAATAAATGCACTATTATATAAATAGGTAAAAATTTCTTGGTGAAAGATAAGAAATGCAACAATTGAAAGGAAAACTTATTAGTATTATGAATTATAAAAGGAAATCAAATTTGGTAATCATAGTGATGGTTATTTTGGCTGTTTTACTGACCGGTTGTGCAGCCATCGCTGCGGAGTTTCAAACCGTCGGCAATCAAAATAACGGCATCAACGGCGATGAACAAGATACGACCTTGCCGACCGCGACTGCAACCTCCTCCAGAGCTTTGAATGAGAACGAAATTGAAGGTTCCTCAGGGATGGTAGAAGATGACTCCGTTATCTCTCGTTACTATGGAAGTATTGAAACTGTAGATGGATTAGTTTTATATGACATAGCGACGAAACGGCTGCGAGAATTCCAATATGTCATAGACCTGCAGTTTTACGATTATGGTTCCAAAAAGCCTATTCAGCAACTTGTATATACTTTGCGCGATGATTTCATACCTGAAACCGTGCGTGATGCATTTCAAACTTTAAACAATAGGAATAATAAGTATAAAAAATAACTGCCCCTGACTTAGCCGGTCCTGTGGGCAGTTAATCTGACAATTGGAGGCTAACCACTTTGTGGGCGGTTACTCCTTTTCTGTTATTTACTATAACATGATTCAAGCTAAAAGTAAAGTCATAGAACAATTAAAGTTACGGAATTTGCGGTTTCAACAGTTTTGTAGTAATCTTAAGACTAACATAACCCAAAATCAGCAGTTCTATGTGTATTTCCATAAATAAGCGCTACAACCCTGTAAAATCACTGACTGTAGCGCATTTCATAAAAATACAGTTCTAATCTGGCTTTATTCTTTTGGATTGATCGAATTTCTTACTTTTTCCGTGGTTTTATCACATTTTTTCCAATATTCTTCGATCAGCTTTACGAATTCTTGACTAGAACGTAAGAATTCATAATCGGGATTATTCTCCATATTGGAAAGTATGGAGGGGAGCATTTTTGTTCCAAAATCACTCTGTTTCATTTGATTATCCTTTGATGGTTGGTTCTCCTGCTTATGCAGATGATTGTACAAAATAGTATTCTGAAGAGACCAGGGATCCATCATACATTTCAGCATGGATTGGAAAATGGAAATGCTTTCACTGATATTTTTTTTCTTAACAGCAATTTGAAGCGGTGCTACGTATGCATTATAATCCCAAAGTTCAAACTGGTTTACGATTTCTCTCAAGCCGTTTGATAGTTTTTCTGCTTTTATATCATTCCCTTCTGTTAAAGTAACTTCAATCAAATCGAAAATTGTCATTTGGACTTCATTAATTGCCTTTAATAATTTCTGTTCCAAAAGCTTTGCAGCTTCCGGCAGGTTATTTTGTGTCCGTAATATTTGTGCCTGAAGCTTTTTTTTGTCGAGTTCAGATCGTTCGGGCAATAAATCTAACGTTTGCTGTGCTTTCTCATAATCCTTTTTTTGCATATATTTGGATACCAGCATATAAAGAGCTTTGATACGCGCTTTCTCATCGTCTCCTTTTGCCGCTCGTTCATACAAGGAAAATATTTGTTCCTCGTAATATTCTTTGGTAGCCAGTTCCGCCCCATACATTAATAAAGCACCGTCCAAAAGTAAAGCGATGGATTCAATGAGTTCGGCACTGTTCGGATATTCCTTGATTTTGTCTATAGCCAGATCGAAACCGCTTACGAAACCGTTTTTTTCTATGTGGTCAATGATCTGGGTACTGAACTGGAGGATTTCGTTTGTAGTCATACCTTCTTCAAAGCATAACAGAGTATTTAAATCTATTTTTAATATACGTGCCAGAGGAGGTAACAAAGTTATGTCCGGGTAAGTTGTTCCCTTCTCCCATTTATTAACTGCAGGTGTGGATACTCCCAGGTAATCTGCGATCTGCTCCTGCGTCATTTCCAGTTCTTTTCTTTTATTGCGAATGACTGTATTAATTAGCATATCATGACCTCCTTGTATTTATATTGATTGAGTAATATGAAAAGGCCTTTCATAAGCTTATTCTAACAAGGATAAGTTGCGGATACAATTGAGTAGTGATTAAATACCAGGACATTTTCTTAACCCATGGTTAATTATTGATTCATTAGCATTCAAATTCAAGTACATTCTTTAATTGGAAGGTATCCTTGTTTTATAAAAAATAAATATTGTAAAGAGTGGAACCGACTGCTAAGATTATGATAAATGCGGATCCAGGGGTGAATTGAGTATATTAGAGGAATATAAAAAACATCAGTGAAAAGAGGAACAATTACAGTTTACTTGGAACGCTATAATTGTTACATAAAATCTGAACTAGGGAATAGAAAATTAAAGGATATAAGACCAGAGCATATTTAAAAGATTTATAATGACATGTAAAGAGCTATGTTTCTATATATAAAGACCATTGTAGTAATAAAATGCAAAAAATACTTATTGTTTATATAAGTATTCTTATGTCCATGTTATTTCATCATGTGTTATCTTGCTATAAAAGTTGCTTATAAAGTTGCTTATTAACAAAATTTAAGCAAGAAATAATTAAGATGAATCATTTGGATTAAATTCTTAAACCCAGTAAATAAGCCTGTCTCAGCTCACAAGCAAATAGCCCGCCGCTCATGCGACAGGCTATTGCTAAAAAGGGGAGGTTGAAAAGACATGATTTCATCCTGTTTCGTCAGCCTCAGTTTAGTTGATAAAATTAATGAAATAGACAATATGAAATTCGTCTGACGTCGTGAAGGTTTATAGAAGTTGGGGCAAAAGTTGGGGCGAATTTGAGGAGTAGACTTAGGAGTTTGTCGGGGTTTTGGGTAAGCTTTGAACCCCTTGGTCAATGTCCCCTTAACAGACGAATTAACAATAGCCTGTCTTGAATGACAGGCTATTTGTTTATCTGAAAATGATTTATATCCTTTCAACGGACTCCAAGTATCCACGGTCCTGAGCTATTTTTATTGCTGAGAGCTTACTGCTCACATCAAGCTTTTGATAAATATTTTTAAAATGGGATTTTACAGTTTCTTCGGTAATGAATAGGTGGTTCGCTATTTCCTTCCTGTTTAGCCCTTCGGCAGATAAGGAGAGAATACTTATTTCACGCTTCGTCATAACAACTGCTGTATGCAGTTGACTATGAATTATTTGATTGTATTGTTGACAGAGTGAAAGAATACGCTTAACATACTCATTTTCTGGTTTTTTTTGAATAACTATTTGCAACAGCTCAAATATATGAGGTGCACTTTCAACGAAGGGCATAATCAATTTGTCCTGAGCTGATTCCTTCAAGGTATCTTCCAAGTAGGCAGCTCCGGCGCTTGCTCCGTACAGATGGTACTTAACAACAGATTCAAATATTTTATTATAGATCAGGCCAAGCTGGTTACTGTAGATGGAGAAATATTTTTTAACGGAATCGTTAAAGCTTCAAGTTCTACATACTTTCTTGATACCATAACTGTTTTGCAATTAATAATTTATAATACGTCAATAAAATCCCCCATAAGGGGGATACACATGTACAGCTTATTCTATATGATGAAGTTAGTATGAAAATTCACGGTTAAAGAGGTGGCAACGTATGTGTAAAATTACAGAGGTCCATACGGAGGGGGATTATAAGCTCCGCATTGATTTTGATGATGGCAGCCAGGTTATCTATAATATGCAGAAACTGGTGAAAACCATTCCCTACAACAAACTAAGTGACAGGTCATATTTTGAGAAGGTCAAATATGATGAAAAGTCTGTGTATTGGGATAACGAAGATGGGAAAGCAGAATATTTCCCGTTAAAGCTCAGCATCGATACAATTTTATTTTCCTTAAGGGGCTAAATTCAAGTAAATTAATTTAGGAGGTACATAGGAGAAAAAGAATTCTTATATATTCATGGTGCTAATGATTATTGTGGTTAAACGTATCACATAAAATACAATTTTGGAAAAGGGAGATAAGCGGATGAGAAAGAAAAATGTTTTAAAATTATTAGTAATAGGCATTCTGGTATTTACAGCTGTACTGTTGCAAAGAACGTCGACAGAGGCGGAAAGCATCCCGGATAGCAATATTTTCGATATCAGTGAAGGAAATATTACGGTAGCTGCTACAGGTTCAGCAATTCAGGTGACTTATGGCGCCTCACAAAGCAAAGTGATAGCGGCAAATGAAGAAATTACGATTACAGGAGCTACAACCAGTAATTGTATTACTGTGAACGGAGTGGCAGCTAACATAACGCTGAATACGGTAGATATCCAATTAAGTACTGCGGATATATGCGCTTTTGCGTTGACAGGAGGAGCCAATGTTACACTTACATTGAAGGACGGCACAACTAATATATTAACCAGCGGAGCTAACAAAGCAGGGCTGCAGGTTAATTTAGGACAGACCCTTACAATCCTGGGTTTGGGAAAGCTTACTGTAACAGGCGGTAATTCTGGAGCAGGTATCGGAGGAAGCTACAGTAGTAATAATAGTTCAGTATTCACGGGAGGGACCATTAATATACAGAACGGTGAAATAATAGCGCATAGTAGTGATTATGGAGCAGGTATCGGGGGAGCTCTATATGGAAATGGGGGTAGCATTACCATATCGGGTGGTAATGTTACTGCAATCGGCGGCAGCGAAGCAGCAGGTATCGGAGGAGGTGGGCAATCTTCAGGAGGTAACATCTCAATCACAGGAGGAATAATCAGAGCAGTAGGCGGTCGATTAGGTGCGGGAATAGGTGATGGAAATGGTTGCAACGGCACGAATAATATAAGAATTGAAAATTCTACTGTTATTGCATTAGGTGGCTCTAAAGGTGCCGGCATCGGGGGTTCCTATGGAGGAGGCGGTGCTACTGGAGACACAATCACAATCTCAGATACTGCAATCATTAAAGCAGCTTCTGACGGTACAAATCCGGCGATATATGCAGCGTCAGATACTCTGGCAAGTGGAAGTACGGCATCAATATTACTAATAACGCCTACATCAGCACTTCCTGCCAATACAAATGTCAGTGTGTATTATAAATCCCCGTATTCTCTGTATACGAGCTTTAATCCGACGATAGAATTTAAATCCATTGCTATATCCATACCAACAATCAGTACCTATGAACTTACGATTGGGGGTAATCAACAAAAGAATGCTACAGGAACAGATTATGTTGTGAGTACAGCAGGGATTACTTTGTTTAGTAGTGAGTACTCTGAAGTAGCAGCAGATAAAGCAGCCTTAACAGACAGCTTAATCAAAGGATCTAATACGGATCTGTCCCATATAACGGGAGCATTAGCAGCATTACCGACCGCAGGATCAGTGAATGCATCCGCTGTCACCTGGTCCTCCTCAAAGTCATCCATCTTGTCAAATGACGGGCAAACAGTGGTAAGACCTGCTTACGGCACAGGAGATGCAACTGTAACTTTGACTGCAACCATAACAAAAGGTATAGTGACAGATACAAAGGTATTTAATATTACTGTATTAGCGGAAACCGTAAACCCGGATATCGCAAAAGTAGCAGCAGATAAAGCAGCCTTAACAGACAGCTTAATCAAAGGATCTAATACGGATCTGTCCCATATAACGGGAGCATTAGCAGGATTACCGACCGCAGGATTAGTGAATGCATCTACGATCACCTGGTCCTCCTCAAATCCATCCATCCTGTCAAATGACGGACAGACAGTGGTAAGACCTGCTTACAGCACAGGAGATGCAACGGTAACTCTGACTGCAACCATAACAAAAGGTATAGTGACAGATACAAAGGTATTTAATATTACTGTGTTAGCGGAAACCATAAATCCGGAAGAAGGCCTTTTGCAGATTGGCACCACGACTTACGAATCCTGGGCGGCAGCGGTATCGGCGGTTCAGGCAGGCCAAACCATAACACTGCTGAATAATGTGACCTTAACCGAAAGCGACACTATGCCTGCGGTAGCCTGCACAATTGACGGCGGCTCCTCACTTAACACACTGACCTTAAGCAGCGATCAAAGCTTGCAGGCGGATACTACCTTGAAAAATCTGAAACTTTATTATTCAGAAGACGGCTACAATAAATATGTCTACTGTAGCTATCTTGGTAATAAACACAAGCTCAATATCATCGGAACAGTCAGCGCAACAAATATTTGTATTGAAGACGGCTCTGAGCTGAATATTGATGGAACGCTTGAAGTTGGAGATCAAATAAATGAGTTTGAAAAGCTCACTGTAGCCAGCGGTTCAAGTCTTATAACTTTTACGCTCTATAATATTGAGAACGCTGAAATTAACGGTACTGTAACATGTAAATATTTCGATCTTATAAAAGGAGGAGATGAAAGCACACCATTACCCGAAAGCGGCGTGCTTTCGGGCAACGGATCCATCATTTTTACTGATCGGGGCGGCGAAGGCTCGAGTCTTGTATTTTACAACGTAAAAATTGATAGCAATGCTCTCATTAAACTAGATGCCCAGGGTTACACCCCTATAGCCGGAGATTATCTGGTTACTAATTTAAAAATTGAAGGATCAGACACAGTCATAGCCCTTGATAATATTAGCCGCCTTACGCTGGGCAGTGGTTATTCTGGCTTCAAGCTCACAGGTGAGAATCAAAATTATGGGTATAATTATGTTCTCGAAGCGTCGAGCACCATTCCCAACCGAAAGCCCGTCGTAACGGCGACTGCTTCGGCCATTGTCATGTCGAACTCCGCATATACTCTCAACCTCTTGGATATATTCGAGGACGCGGAGAACAATGCACTGACCTTTAAAGTTTCAATCAATGGCGCGTCAGCAGTCGCAGCAAACGCGAATTACTCGTACACCCCGACAGCAGCCGGAACAATAATATTGGAGTTCACGGCAAACGATGGTACGGCGGATTCCACCGACACCTATACGGTAACACTGAATGTCACTGCTCCGGCACCGGTGAACACCATACCTAACCGTAAGTCAGGCACATCGGCAACAGCGACAGCCAGTGTAACAGTAAATAGCGCTTATGCACTAAACCTCGAAAATATCTTTGAGGACGCTGATAACAATACCTTAACTTACCAGGTATCCGTGAACGGGGGGGGCGTATAGCGCAGCAGGCACATCTTATAACTACACTCCTGCATCTGCAGGTCAGACCACCTTGGTATTTAAGGCCAATGATGGCACAGCGGACTCTGCTGATACCTACACGATTACACTGACAGCGACAAGCTCAGGTGGCTCGACTGGAATAACAATTGCAAGTGAATCACTTCCTAAGCTGGAAGGTAGTGACCTAGAAGGCTGGAAAGCGATTGAGAAAAAGCTGGAAGAGAGCATCAATGAGCATGCAACCGATGCTGGAGCTGATACAGAAGAAGATGCACAGAACGGCAGTGATGTTGTAATCAATTTGAATGGAATTACTATAATTCCAAAGGAATTGTTTGAAACCATACGAGGTAAGAATATTAAAGTGGTTCTGGTACAGTCAGATGGAATTGAATGGATCATCAATGGTCAGGATATTGGTTCGGGAAATAATGGAGAAGAATTACCGCTTAAAGATATTGACCTTAAGGTAACTCTGGGGGAGGTAAATCTTCCGCAAGATTTGGCAGCCAGCCTGACCGGTACAGATATAACCCCGGTTACGATGTCAATAGCTCATGAAGGAAGCTTCGGTTTTACAGCAACACTCAGACTGAACCTAAATAAAGTGAATCAAGGGTTAATTGCCAACTTATATTACATTAATCCGGTAACAAATAAGCTGGAGCTTCAGGCAGCAGACAAGATTGGAGCGGACGGTAACGTTGATCTTGATTTTGTTCACGCATCCGATTACGTAATTGTCATGGACAAAGGAGAAACCCTTGCAAAACTGGCGGAACAAAGCACAGTAACTCCTGCTAAAGAAACTCTTTACATTGGGGGAACAAAGAATAAATCTGTTACACTGGGGACAGAGCTTCCCAAGCAGCTTATATCAGCGATAGAGGATGGCACATGCAGTTATTCTATTACCTATACGTCAAGCAATACTGAGGTAGCTTCCGTATCCTCGTCAGGGAAGATAAAAGCCAATAAGGTCGGTAAAGCAACAATAACCACGACGATGGATATAAATGGTACAAAAGTAAGCTTCAGCACTGCGGTTACAGTAAAGAAGGCCTATATTAAGATTATTAAATTTACAAAGACCATGAAGGTGGGGACAAGCGATACCTTTCAGGTAAAAGGCTTTGGAGTTGAGACTTCCGATGTTATATGGAGTACCACCGAAAAATCCATAGTTGCAATAGATAAAACTACCGGCAAGGTAACAGCAAAAACAGCCGGAACCACCTACATAGTTGCAACAGTAGGAAAAATAAAAGAAAAAATAAAAGTAATAATAAAGTAGATGAAAACAGCTCCTTTAAGAGCTGTTTCAGAATACGAGAAATACCACGGATTCTAGTGGAGTGCACCCCCCGACTGCAATATAGCAAGAAAAGCACTCGCAGTTTATAAAAATAAAGGTTTCAGAATTTGAGAAAAATCCTGAAACCTTTATTTTATATCATCGGGGGAAGTGTGAAGATAAAGGCATCTTCACACTCAGGAAAAGTTCAAAAAGAGAATCAAAATGAAATTCATAGGAATTTCATTTTGAACTTCTTCCCTAATTATTTGAGATGCTGCTTTGCAGCATCATGTCGGAAAGTGATGGGTAATTAAGAGTCAAGAGACCCCTTAGAAACTTTAATAGGAGCAATGAAAAGTAAATAGACATAATAGGCTAATTTGTGATAAAATATGGCAACGAATAGAGAATATTTAGCAATTAATAAAGCAGATATTGAATAATATAAGCGATGAATTAGAAGTACTTCCACTCAATAGCAGATCGATTGAAAAGAGAGGTAACACAGATGGAGGCAGACAAATTAAAAAAGGATAGTTTGAATTTATTAGAAACAATTGCATTATCGGTGGCAATTATGGGGCCATCGGCATCTATTGCAATTACAGTAGGAATGATGGGCAACTTTGTAAATTATTCTGAACCTCTAGTGTTTTTTATATCAATGATTATTATTGGTTTTGTAGCGGTTTCAATTGTAAAACTCAATCAATACTTTCCGTCTTCTGGCTCGGTATACTTTTTTGCTCAAAAAACATTAGGTAAAAGAGCAGGTTTTGTTACGGGATGGCTAATCATTTTAGCATACTTAATGTTAGGTGCTAGTTGCTCTGCAGTAGCAACCTCATATTATCAGAATTTGCTGAGCATTTTTGATGTACATATTCATTGGAAAATTATTAGTATCATTCTCATGCTTGTCATAGGGTATTTAGCTCACAAGGATGCAAAAACAAGTAGTGGAGTGATGCTGATTATTGAAATCATTTCAATGGGATTAATACTGGTATTAGCATTTATCATTGTTATTGGCGCTTCAAAAACAACGGGGTTAAGTATCGAGCCTTTTAAGCTTGGAGAGAATAGTTTTTCATCAATTGGATATGCAGCTGTTTTTGGCTTTTTAGCCTTTTCTGGCTTTGAGGGTGCATCAGTTCTTGGAGAGGAAAGTAAAAATCCCAAAAAAACGATACCAATAGCGATTTTTTGTTCAGTATTAATTACTGGATTTTTATATATATTTGTTTCATATGCTCAGGTACTAGGTTTTGGAATATCACCAGAGGGAATAAAGGCATTTACTAGTAGTGAAACACCACTTGGGGAGTTGATTTCTAAATATTTAAGCAGTAAATTTTCTATATTAATAATGTTATGCGTTGGCATTTCGTTCTTTTCTACTACTCTAGGCTGCGTTAATGCGGGAGCAAGAGTCTTATTTACCATGAGTAGAGATTGTATGTTAAGCCAAGCATTATCAAAAACCCATAAAAAATATAATACACCTTATATCGGATTAAATATTTTTATCTCAATTATTACTATTGTTTTGATGGCTAACGTTGGCTTGGAAGCTATACATTTGGGAGGATATGTTGCAATGACTGGCACTTTAGCACTTTTGCTTTCCTATATCATAACAACAGCAGGAGCAATCGCATTTTTTCATAAAAATAAATTATGGAGAAATTTTCAATTAATTATTCCTATTCTATCGATTATAGCCTTAGCTTTTATATTTTTTGCCAACATTTATCCAGTGCGCGCCTTCCCTATGAATATGTTTTCGTACATAGTGCTTGTATGGTTAATCATAGGGGTATTGATCAGTAAGAGAAAAACAGCCTTCAGCGGCCTACAATAAGCAAAAGGATAGTGCTTTTATTAAGGGTTACTGTTCAGAGGTGACCTTGAACTAAAAAAGCCGATGGTGTAGACTGATTCCAGTCAAAGCCATCGGTTTTATCTTATCCAAAGGTTCTGGATACTCTATCGAATACATTCTGTTCTTCATTTCTGCGCATCATAATC
>DATMUM010000269.1:0-10178 GCA_035564175.1 Mobilitalea sp. | reverse complement strand
AGGCGGAGTATGAAATTATGATTGGGGCGTCAAGCAGTGATATCAGACTGTCAGATACCGTATACATACAGGGGACGCGAGCGCCGCTGCCATATATAAAGGAAAATCTGCCCTCATATTTTTCGGGGAAAATCAATAATGTCACTACAGAGGAGTATGAGGAGCTGCTGGGCCATGAGGTGCCTGAACAGGAATGGAACAGAAAGGAACCGCTTGGTTACAATGACATAGTTGCGCAATGCCGATACGCCAAAGGAGGCTTTGCAAGATTTGCCTATCATTGCATTCAATTTGCATATTGGTTTTTAAAAAAGACAGGAAAGCGAAGCAGCGCGAATCTCATAATGATGTCAGTATACAATATGCCTTTTCGAGGAATAGCGAGATTGACCGGCGGGCTTATCAATATGCCGATGCTGGACGGTATTCTGATGATAGCAAACGGTCATTTCTTCAGAGGGCTTCATCATCTGCTGAAGGAAAGAAAAAGGATGCTTCGCAAGGTGAGGATAAAGAGTGTTGAATAAGGAGGAAGTAATGGGCACAGATCATAAAGAGTTGTCAGGAGTCAGAGGAATGTGGACCGGATTTAAGGAAAAGCATCCGAATTTGGCACAATTTCTGGTGTTTTTTATACTAAGTAATGGAGTAACAGTATTACAGCTGCTGTTAATGCCGGTATTGAGGGGAGCTTTTGGACATACAGCCTTGGTGGATACAAACTTTCAGATATTACCTGTGGGGCATAATTTTGACGGAAGCAGCTATTATGTATTTGATTATGCGGCAGGCTCCATAGCTTCGGGTGGAGGAGGCGGTCTGGCTTATTTTCTGGCTGTTCAGATCACAATTGGAATTGCGCAGATCATTAATTTCTTTGCTCAGAGGAATATAACCTTTAAGTCAAATGAAAATATATGGAGGTCCGCTTTATGGTATGTTATCGCATATATCATAATTACAATAGGAGCCGCTGCCTTTCAGGGGCTGTATAAGGCTCCGATTTATAACCTGCTCATGAACCGCTGGGGAATGGGGGCTTTCGGTGAAACTCTGGCAGATATTATCACCATGATCATTAATAGTGCAATTTCATTCTGGGTGTTTTTCCCTATATTTAAAATTATCTTTAAACAAAAACCTGAACAGAGATAGCAAAGGAAAATTAATATGAAATTATTATCTGTTATTATTCCATGTTATAATTCCCAGGATTATATGAGGCATTGCATAGAATCGCTATTGCCCGGAGGGGATAAGGTGGAGCTGCTGATTATTGACGACGGGTCGACAGACAATACGGCGGATATTGCAGAGGAATATGCCAATACATATCCTGCTTTTGTAAAAGCAATACATCAGAAAAACTGCGGGCATGGAGGGGCAATCAATACGGGACTTCGCCATGCAAAGGGCTTATATCTTAAGGTGGTGGACAGCGATGACTGGGTAGATGGCAATGCATATTTAAAAATACTGAAGGCACTTCATGAATTAATCCTCCGGAATGACCGGACGGATATGCTGGTGAGCAATTTTGTCTATGAAAAGGAAGGGGCGCACCGTCTGTCAGTAATGCATTACGATAATGTATTCCCGATAAACCGTATGTGTACCTGGGATGATATCGGAGATTTCCGAAAGGGGCAGTATATTCTGATGCATTCGGTTATTTACAGGACACAGCTGTTAAGAGACTGCAGTCTTGAATTGCCGGAGCATACATTTTATGTTGATAATTTGTTTGTTTATCTTCCCCTTGCGTATGTAAATACAATCTATTATATTGACGTTAATTTCTATCGGTATTATATCGGGCGTGATGATCAGTCCGTGAATGAAAAGGTTATGATCGGCAGGATCGATCAGCAGATAAAAGTCAACCGGCTCATGCTTGAACGGATGGATCTGAGAAGCATTTCGAATTATAACAAACGTAAATATATGTTTAATTACCTTGAGATAGTCACGATAGTATCTTCCATTTTACTGATACGTTCGGGAACAAAGGAAAATTTGGACAAAAAAAATGAATTATGGAGGTTTATCAAGGTTAAGGACCGGAGGCTATATCGCAGGCTGAGGGAAGGGATTATGGGCTTGACAATCAATCTTCCCGGAAGAACCGGACGGATGATATCAGTCGCCGCATATAAAATATCCCGGAAGGTAGTCGGGTTTAACTGATGATAGAAAAACAGTTTGGTTTTAGAGGGACAAACTACAAAAAAAGCTGTGTTTTGACGGATATTTCCGTTAAAATAGAAAATATTAAAGGAGGAAACTTATGAGAATATTATCAGGAATCAGAAAAGCTCCGGAGATTTTTCCGGCAGAAATGCATATTCTTTCAGAAACCGTCTCAACCGGTGGTTCTGCTGAGGTAATAGACAATGCTGCGTGCTATTACTCAAATATGCGGGCAGGGCCGATCTCCTTTCGGTAATTGAATCGGGTCATAAAAGGTCAGGACTTCAGAAGTATTCTATTATGTCCCAAGTATTGAGAAGCAGGTGAATTGGACTCAGGATAACGAATACGCATCTGGGGAACAACAGGGGTTCGACAGACAAGGCGGGAGATATTATAAAAAGGAATCGGAAAGCCGGAGGAATTACGGCCCGGGGCTTCCGAAAGATTATTATATTGAAGGAGGAATAATATGAAAAAAATGAATTTACTGAAGGCAAAGTTGCTTGCAGCCATACTGGTTGTTACTTGTATGCTTTCCCTTTCAGCCTGCAGCAGTAGCACTCAGTTCATTTTTTTGTGGTAAGCTTTCAAAGTCAAATTAATCGCTACGGAAAAATTCATAGCATATTTCTAAAAAGGGAGGAAAAATATGTTAGCAATTAACATGGATGACGTTATTAACGTCCTAAGCAGTATCTCTGGTTATTTGATTGCGGCAGCAATTGCACTTGTTATTGCAATTATTGCTATTGTCGCTGTGAAAGGCCAGAAAAAGCCAATAAAACGATTGGTTCGTGGAGAGGTGTGTTTGGCACTTTTATTAGCAATCGTAGTAATCGCTAATTTAATCTGTACAGGTCCAATGACCACATTACTTACATCAGTAGCTGGACAACCAGTAAGCAAGATTGCTGCTGAAACAACAGAAGAAGCAACTGCTCTGGTCGACGAAGTCGTAGAAGAAGGTGTTGTTTTATTAAAAGATGAGAACAATATTCTTCCAGTTACCCAAGGGAAATTGAACGTATTTGGCTGGGCATCAACAAATCCTTGCTATGGTGGTACGGGATCTGGTGCTTTAAATGATGCATATCCAATTGTTGACCTGATTCAGGGGTTGAATGATGCGGGAATTGAAACAAATACAGAACTTTCTGATTTCTATGTGGATTATCAGTCAGAGCATCCGGCAGTTAGTATGTTTAATACAGATTGGACATTACCGGAACCGAACGTAAATTTATATACAGATGAAATGATGAGTAACGCAAAAGACTTTTCTGACACGGCGATGGTGGTTATCTCGCGTGTAGGTGGAGAAGGCTGTGATCTTCCAAGTGATATGACAGCAGTTGTTAACGGAACCTATCAAGCTGGAGTTCCTACTGCTTATGACGATACCATGAACGAGGGAAATGACTGGGATGAAGGCGATCATTATCTTCAGCTGACAAACAGAGAAGAAGAGATGCTTGGTCTTGTTTGTGAGAATTTTGATAATGTAATTGTTGTATATAATGGAGCTAATGCATTTGAATTAGGTTTCATTAATCAGTATGCACAGATTAAAGGCGCTTTATGGTGTGCCGGAACAGGCCAGTCTGGTTTTGACGGATTTGGACGTGTTGTAGCTGGTGAAGTGAATCCATCCGGTAGATTGGTAGATACCTATGTTTACGACTTAGAAGCTGCACCTACATGGAATAATTTTGGAAACTTTGCATACACCAACATGGATGATTTTAAAGTGGCTGCTACCATGTTCAGCCCTGAAGCTTCACCGCATTTTGTTAACTATGTAGAAGGCATCTATGTGGGTTATAAATTTTATGAAACAGCGGCAGCGGAGGGCTTAATAGATTATGATGCAACCGTTCAGTATCCGTTTGGATACGGATTAAGCTATACGACTTTTGAGCAGAAGATTACAAAATCTTCCACAGATGGCGACACCGTGACCCTAACGGTAGACGTAACAAACACCGGTAATATAGCCGGAAAAGACGTAGTAGAAGTATATTTTAATCCACCATATACCAATGGTGGAATTGAGAAAGCGACAGCAAATCTGATTACATATGATAAGACCGGATTGCTTGAGCCAGGAGCAACAGAAACTTTGGAACTCTCATTTGCAAGAGAAGATATGGCTTCCTATGATACAAACGGTGCAGGCGCTTATGTCTTAGAATCAGGTGATTATGTTGTTTCCATCAATTCAGATTCACATACCGTTCTTGACAGTGTCACAATGAATGTACCAGAAACTGTAGTATTTGGTAAAGAAAACAAACGTACAAGTGATCTTACGGCAGCAAAAAATGAATTTGATTTTGCAGAAGGCAATATAGAATATTTATCTCGTGCAGATGGATTTGCCAATTATGCTGCTGCAACAGCAGCCCCAAGCAGTTATGAAATGGCAGAAGATGCTAAGGAGGGATTTTACAATCTATCTAATTACAACGCTGATGCAGCTTTAATAGATGAAGATGCCAATGCAGAATTCCCTGCAACGGGTAAAGATGCAGGGATTAATCTTGTGGATATGCGCGGGTTAGATTATACAGATGTACAGTGGGATACCTTTATGGATCAATTGACCCTACAGGAGATGAACAGTTTAACTTCCCTGGGTGGATATCAGACAGCAGAAATTCCCTCTGTTGAAAAATATAGAACGAATGATTGCGACGGTCCTGCTTCTATCAATAACAACTTTACAGGTCAGGGATCTGTTGGATTTCCAGCAGCTGTAGTAATTGCTGCTACATGGAATGATGATTTAGCATATTCTTTCGGTGATTCCATTGGAACTATGGCAGACCAGATGGATACAGCAGGATGGTATGGACCAGCGATGAATATTCATCGTACCGCATTTGTAGGTCGTAACTTTGAGTATTACTCAGAAGATTCTGTATTATCAGGGTATATGGCAGCAAATTCGATCCGCGGAGCACAGGATCATGGCGTATATGCATACATGAAGCATTTTGCATTAAATGATCAGGAAATCAACCGTACTAGTATGTTAGCAACCTGGTCTAATGAACAGGCAATTCGTGAAATCTATCTGAAACCATTTGAAAAGGCAGTAAAAGTTGGTGGATCACAGGCAGTTATGTCATCATTCAACTATATTGGTAACCGCTGGGCAGGTGGCTGTAATGAATTACTAAACGACGTATTACGTGGCGAATGGGGATTTGAAGGATTCGTAGAAACCGATTACTTTGGTGTATATGGATACATGAATGCAGATCAGGCAATTCGAAACGGTGGCGATATAATGTTAGTGAACTATCCTACAGAAGCAAATGATATGAAATATCTTGAAACCGCAGGAGCACAGCAGGAATTACGTACCGCTGCAAAGAATATCTTATATGTAGTTGCTAACAGTCGTCAGTACAGTGAGCTTGGTATCGAACAGTCTATGCAGCTTAACCGTTGGGAAATCATCTTAAGAATTGTTGATGTTATGGCAGTGATTCTTCTTGTATTGTGGGAAGTTCTTTTGATAAGAAAATATATTAAAAGAAAATCAGAACGTGAAGTAATAATTGTTGAAGATAAAAAAGAGTAATACTCGATTTAAAAGAAATAGAATCCTAGATTATTCATCTAGTTGTAGCTAACGGTGCTGTGCACCGTATAATTACTGGTTTTTAGCTATTATTACTTTTCACTTAAAAAGTGAACGAACTGAATAGAAAAAGAGCCTCATCTTTTGTATAATGAAATCACCACAATAACAAAAACACAAAGGAGAAGCCCTTATGCATATTTTAGATGAACTTCATTTGGAAAGCAATAATAAGATTAAAATAAATTTCAACGGAGGTGATTTATCCTCCGATGCCGGGATGATTCCGGTTAATGAATTCGCCCGTAAAATCGGTTTTGATAAGTTGATTCAGTCAAAGTTTAAAACAAATGATTCAGCCTCTTTTCGTTATCATACCGATTCTGAAAATCTGATGCAGAAGATTTACCAAACAGTAGCTGCTTATTTTCAGGATGATGACGCTGATGAACTAACACATGATCCTGTATTTAATGCAATTCTCGGTAAAAAAGATCTGGCTTCACAGCCCACCATGTCACGCTTTATCAATCGCTGCGATGACATCTGCCTTATGCAGTTTGAACTGATTCAGCAGATTCTTCGTAAACGCATTTATTCGATCAAGAGGCCAGAGCAGATCTTAATAGATATTGATTCCACACTGTTTGCTACTTATGGTAGACAGGAAGGAAATGATTACAATCAGCATTACAGCGACTACGGATACCATCCTCTTTTAGCTTATGATGGCCTAACTGGAGATCTTTTGAAAGCAGAACTCCGTCCAGGAAATGTTTATACTTCCAAAAATGCAAAAGATTTTTTATATCCTCTACTCCTTGAATTTCAAGAGGATTATCCAACCACCGATATCTATCTTCGTGGTGACAGCGGGTTTGCGGATGTCATGCTTTACGAAAAACTGGAATCCAATGGTGTTACCTATGCAATCCGTTTGAAAGAAAGCAAACCTCTTAGGGATGCCGCTGCTGATTATTTCACTGAACTTTGTGAATTAACAAAAGATAATCAGGTTGATTATGCAGTGGTCTATGGCGAATTCTTCTACAAAGCAGACAGCTGGCTTTATCCAAGAAGAGTGGCAGTTAAGGCTGAAAAACCTTATGGGCAGTTGACACATTTATATACTTTTATAGTAACAAACATGGAAAGTAATCCGGAGGATGTTATTCACTTCTACTGCAATCGTGGAACCATGGAGAACTTCATCAAAGAATCAAAGTCTGGGTTCCATATGGATGCAATGAGCAGTCATAGTATGATAACGAATTTCAATAAACTTCAGATATCTGTTTTAGCATACAACCTATTCAATTGGTTCCGCCGACTGGTTTTGCCCGCAAAAATGAGAAAGCTGCGGATAGATACCATTCGTTTAAAGCTGATAAAGATAGCCGCAAGAATTATCCATTCAGCAAGATATATTACTTTCAAACTCTGCAGTAGCTGTCCTTATCAGCAAGAATATATGGAAACTTTAAGGAACATTAAAAATCTCACTGTAAAGTTGGAATAACAAATGTAGCACATTGATAATCTGAAAGCCTTATTTAAACATGACAGGTGAAGTCTGCTCTTTTTTAGCAGATAAGTAGCCTTTTCAAAGGTACTTAGATTCATCAGGATAATTCGTGGCAGTAAACTTCGTTTTCATGTCACGATGAATAATGTGGGATTAACTTGATTTTATTCATAATAATCTGTATTTGTGGAGCGGTATTATATTCAGACTGTATGAGAAATGCTAAAAATAGTCTTTTAATAATTGCAGCTATTTCCTGTGTATCGGCATTTTTTCTCCATGCAATGGTTTATGGTTTAGATTTATTTATTCCATCAACTTACAGTCTTTTTTCGCCGCGTCATATACCTACTATGGTAGTAGGACTGGTTCATACAACTATTTTTTTTAAAAACAGTTTATTGAATACTACATTTTCTATTATTATTCATGCTCTTGCACCTCAAGTTCTTTTGGGAGTATTTGTTTCAGTTTTAGCAATTAGAAAATATAAAACAGTAATAAAAGAATCTAAATAACCATTTTGTTTATAGAACAGACAGCAATGTCAAGGCCGGGCGCAAATGCGTTCGTTTCAGCCTTGACCGTTGTTGTCTACTCTGTTATTTTCCCAGAGTGTGGCTGCAACTTCGGGCCAACTTGTCCCAAACTTTGGACGTAATATATGCTCTCTACTGACGAAATAAATATGTTATCTGAGAAAAGTTTACAACTATTCTATATCTTGATGATAACTTTGCAAAATGAAGCAATTATGATAAACATATCTAATTCATAAACTTTAAAATACAAAAATATAATGGAATAGATATATCACCCTACCCCGAAAAAACGACAACGGTAGCTTTGGGGTGCCCGCCAAATAAAAAAAGTGAGTTTGGCGGGGCGTTCCCCCATGCGCGAACAATTTATCCCTCCAAACCCGCAAGTTTGGAGGGGATTTTTATGCGCCGAACCCCTTTCTGTCTGCTAATGGAGGAGCCGCTACCTTATCGTAGCGGTCGAATGTAGCAGAAGTTTTAATCCTCTATAATTTCAGTAAATCACAGAGATTAACAAGAGGCTATTTCGCACCATGCGAGGAAAATCCCTTCCGCTCTATGGTTAAAGGTTCAACACAAGCTGTCGCAAAACACCACGTTTCATAATGGCCGTAAGTGTCACAATACTTGGCTGGCCAGGAAAATCAAAAGCGGTTGTTGTGGTTACGCCCTTACCATTATCAAAGGACAAAACGGTGTTACATACTTTCGGTGCAAACAACGCTTGGAAAACAAAAGCTGCGAAGGCGCTGGAACCCTCACGAAGCATGTTTTAGAAAATTTCATCTATAATGAGATGGTACAAAAGATGTAAGAGTTTCAAACGCTGGCTGGTGGTAAGTCCGATAACTACAATTCGAAGTTAACTACCGCCCGTGCCGGACTTGCAAAAATTGAAGGAGAGATAGAAAAACTCCTTGACACGCTCACAGGCGCAAACCCCACTCTGTTGAAGTATGCGAATAGTCGCATCGAGGAATTAGACGTTCAACGGCAAGCGCAAACGAAGTTGATTGCTGACTTGTCCACAAACTCGGTTTCATCGTCGCAAATAGAGCGTATATCTGGATATTTTAACGATTGGGACAGTGTGAGCTTCGATGATAGACGCCGGGTAATTGATGCTCTGGTTACTCAAATACAGACCACAAGTGAGCATGTTTCTATACAGTGGAAAATATAAACCTTATACGCTTATCATTGTACCATTGTCAAAAACAGTTATGTTTATAAGATAACAAAGCACCCCGTGTAGGATGCGTACCTTGCGGTAAGTAAGATATTGAGTCGGTGTGATACCTAATTGCTTTTTGAAAATACGGCCGAAATAAAGCTCATGAGTGTTATGTCCTTTTTATGCTATTGAATGGCACTATAATGATAGAATTAAAAATTTTCTTATGTTAGGATATATGTGAAAAATAAGATGATTAGGAAGGTTCATGTTCCTGCGTCTGATCAATAAATAACGGACTGAAAATCAGAGGGTATCATGAAGAAATCGAAGTTAATTAATATGGATATCGATTGTGGCGGCCATAGTTCAGCAGCCGGGAGTATCAGGGACAAGCATGCGGTCTATTGCTGCGGATTGTAAAAACGAATGGGAGGTGGTAATAACTGTACAACAGAGAGCTTTAGTATTTTAAAATACGAAGGAGATAATTTATGCAGTCTGCAGATAGTGTCCTATCAAAATTCTGCATAATTCGTAGGTTATAAATTTCTGTAGTTTTTCGTTGTCAAAAAATAATGATTGGTAAGAGGGAGGTAGTTTGATGATCTCTAAAATGAAGTCATTCAGGGACTGTTTGCTGGCTCTGGGTCTTCTGGCTGTTATGCTCATTTCAGTATTGGGGTCACGGAATGTTGCATCCGCTGAGCTGACAGATGATTTTAACCAGTTAAATCAAACACAAATTGTTAATGCAATGGGGGCAGGCTGGAATTTGGGAAATACAATGGAAGCCTTTAGCGACGCTGGTCCAAATGAAGAAATGTGGGGCAATCCCAGAGTCACTCCGGAACTTTTTACAGCAGTAAAGAATGCAGGCTTTAAAACAGTCCGCATTCCGGTTACCTTATTAAAAGCGATAGGACCGGCACCGGATTATACCATTGACCCTACCTGGTTAGCCAGAATTAAGGAAGTCGTTGATTATGCCTATAGCCAGGGACTGTATGTAATTCTCGACGGCGTACATGGAGACGGATACCATACAATTAACGGAGCATGGCTTCTGGTGACTGCAAGTGATCAGGCAGCAGTCAGGGCAAAATATCAAAAAGTGTGGACACAGTATGCAAATATTTTTAAAGATTATGATGA
>DATMUM010000268.1:0-7213 GCA_035564175.1 Mobilitalea sp. | reverse complement strand
TGCCGTTGAGAACAAATCAGCCAGCTTCGATAACATGTCCTCTTTTGACAGGTTATTTGCCAGCATGATAATCAGATAGAAATTAATCATCGGTATAACGACTTTAATAATGACAAAGTCAACCAGCGTAATCAATCCCAGGGCTGCTTCATAATAAGCCAGAGAGGTTGCAGCGCCGGTGCAGAAGGCAACTGACATAAGATAGGCCGGAACAAGCGCCTTCATAAAGTCAAGAACGGAACTGATCGTAGCTGCGGCTATCTGAGAAGCAATTACAAAGGAACTGATCAGTAAGCTGAAAAGTAGCAAATAAGTAACGTAAAAACCCGTTTCTGAAACATGGTTATTCTTGAAAGCCATAGAAAAATTAGTGAACAGGGCTGCAATCAGGGATATGGTAATCAGGCTGCCGAAGGTTCCCAGATTCGCTGTGATTTCTCCCTTAACAGAATTCAGCAGCTGTTTAGCAATCCCCGACAGGGAAAATGTCTCCTCCCCGCTGATTAATTTCTGTACATAATCATTGAAATTAAATTTATTACCATTACCCATAACATTATTAATCACATCCTGTATTTCACTGTAATTGATATCTTCCGGAAGGTCAGAAGATGCTTGTACCGTTTCTGTGTGAAATAAGGTAGATAGAAAAAGGAAAAGAAACATTATGATTTTAATTAAGTATTTCTTAGTTTTACTTCTCATTACGCATAGTTTCATATGACTAAACCTCCAGGAAGCTATTAATGGTATCCAGTATCGAAAGCAAAATCGGCATACTGATTGCTAGAATGGTAAGCTTTCCTACCAGCTCAATTTGATCACCAATAGCCTGATAACCTGAATCTTTACAGAGTGAGGATGCGATTTCCGTTACATAGGTAATACCAATAATTTTAATCAGTATACCGACATAAGCCTTATTCAGCTTGATATAGCCCTGAAGCCGGTCTATGGCATCCAGTATGACCTCCAATTTTCCTATTCCCCAGAGTAGTATCAAAAAACATGCTGCCAGACTGATATAAAGGGAGTATTCCTCTTTCCCTTTGCGAAACAGAATGGCCAGAACAATAGCTGCAATTCCCAGAACAGCGATTTTTATCATATCATCTCTCCATTTGGCCGCTCTGCGGCGGCATAAACTAGGAAAAAGACACAAAAGTGGCATTTCCGCAGTGAATTATGCTTTTATTTATATAACCGGTAATCCGGCGACTATACGATGTTAAATAAATCCTGTATTGTCTTAAACAAGTTGGATATATGAGGAAGCAGCCATAACAGAACCAGAACCAAACCAGCCAGACTGGTCATAAACGCTAGATCCTCCCTACCCGATTGTTTTAATATTTGATTTAATATGGAAACCATGATTCCAACCAATGCAATTCTTAATATAAAAACGATATCCATGTTAACCTCCATACCGCTAAGGCAGCGGTTTCTGACTTTCTTCCGTAGCATTTATGAAATCATTATTCATCACCGTGCTTCTTAAATCATGATAATTGTAATGAAGATACCTGTCATAATTCCTAAGGTATTGAGTAAATATGCCTTTTCCTTCACCGTCTTTGATAAATCCTTTATTTCATCCTCAAGCTGTGCGATATATAAATCAATGGTATTCATCTGCATATCCTTGTCCAGATAACCAAGATTTTCGCCGAACCCAGCCAGATGCAACTTGTCCTTCTTTGTTAATGAGGTATTAACCAGCTGGGTCTGGACAGCGGTCTTCCAAATCTCAGAAAAGGTTACACCGGAGAGCTCATTCAGCTTCATGCTGACCTGATTAAAAAATGGCTGAAAGTTCCCACTGTGCCTTCTGTGGATTGAATTGATGGCCTCCGGTAAAGGTGTATTCGCATAACGGATATCCCCACGCAGTAAGCCGATCAGTTTCTTTAGTTCCTTTAAATCCTCAATTCTGCATTTCATCTCACTGCTGAAATAAAAGCCCATACCGGCAGAAGATATAATTACCAGAATGCATCCGATGATTTTCATAATATTCATGGCAGTTTGTCCTCCTTTCAACTACGACCTATTTCAAAGTCGTATAAAGCCGCTTTCCATCCGTATCATAGATTTCCTCCAAATGTCCGATTCCCTTGACATTACTGAGAATAACATAACGTTCAAAAAGCCTCTTCTTTACCAGTTCACTTAAGGTAGGTTTATTTCTGATGTCCTCAAGAGAATTTCCATGTACTGTAGCTATCAGTTTACATCCACAGCCAATGACATAATCGATGGCATCAAGATCCTCTTTGGAACCGATCTCATCTACAGCGATAATCTGTGGGGACATGGAGCGGATCAGCATCATCATCCCTTTTGCTTTGGGACAGCAGTCCAGGATATCTGTCCGGATTCCAAGTTCATTCTGCGGAGTCCCCATGTAGCAGGCACCTATCTCGGAACGTTCATCCACAACTCCTACACTCATTCCCTCCTGATACTGGCTTCCATCGGAAAGCTGCCTGATGATATCCCGCAGCAGGGTTGTTTTACCGCATCTGGGAGGCGAAATAATCAGGGTATGATAAATGCCGAAAGCCTGCTTATTGATTAAATAAGGCAGGACTGGATCCGCACAGCCTTTGACCTGGTGAGCCAGCCGGATATTGATGAAGGAAATATGCTTCATTCCTTTGATAACATCATCTTCAATAATAATCTTCCCTGCTATTCCAATTCTGTGTCCGCCGTTAATTGTTATAAATCCTTGTCTGATTTCCTCTTCAAATGCATAAAGAGAATAGTTACTTATGTATTCCATCGTTTCACGTATTTCATTTTTTGTAATCAGCACCGCCTTAGATGGATTGTCTACCATTTTAGCATCCTCGGTGATAAACGCTTCCTTATTCCCATAAATGATCAGAAGAGGTGCATTCATCCGAAGCCTTATCTCCTGCAGCTTATCAAACTCAAGCGTCAGTTTGCCCATGATTGTCCTAAGCTTTAACGATAATATTTTTAACAGCTCGTCTTTCGTATTCATGAACAAACCCCTCCCTGTCATAGATTACAAATGCTTATCCACTTTCTGTTTAGAACAATATATTCCCTGGAGAATAAAATATTCCGGTATAAATAAGAAATAAATTGCAAAAATGGAACAGTTATATTATTCTGTTTAGTAAGTTAAATCATCTTTCATCAGTATGTTGTCAGTGGGTATCAGGCATAATACTGGTCTGTTGGAAGGTTTCATTGAAAAGAAAAAAAGTAAGAAATTATGAGGTGATATAATGAGATACGGATTAATCGGAGAAAAACTCGGACATAGCTATTCGAAAATCATCCATGAAAAGCTGGCAGATTATACATATGATTTGATACCGCTATCGAAGGATGAATTTTTAGCATTCATGGAAAAGAAGGATTTCACTGCTATCAATGTAACAATTCCATATAAACAAGCTGTTATTCCTTATCTGGACGAGCTTCATCCGTTGGCAAAGGAAATTGGAGCAGTCAATACAATCGTGAATAAAGCCGGTCATTACATCGGCTATAATACTGATTTCTATGGGTTTGAATATATGCTGAACCATAATCATATTACAATAAAGGATAAGAAATGCCTTGTGCTAGGCGGAGGCGGAACCTCTCAGACTGTGCAAGCTGTACTGAAGCATCTCGGTGCCTCAGAAATTCTGGTAGTCAGCAGAAAGGGAGCTTCCGACAATGAGGCAAAAGCCGCTGGTGTTTTCGTCGCCGGAGTTGCTAATAAAGCGATTTCCTACGAAACCTGCTACGCAGATCATACTGATGCCGCGGTGATTGTAAATACAACTCCACTTGGAATGTATCCTAATATTGATGCTTCACCACTGGATCTGAGAACCTTTACACAATGCGAAGCTGTAGTCGATGTCATATTCAATCCTCTTAAAACAAAACTGGCCAAACAGGCAGAATTACTGGGAATAAAAGCAGTTACCGGATTAGAAATGCTTGTCGCACAGGCGAAACAGGCAATAGAGTATTTCCTGGATACGAAAATAGATGATCGTTTCATTGATGAGGTATATCGGGATTTGTTGAAGACAATATCTTAAATTAACGGTTCGACTATAATCTTCTCGCTACTGCTTCCATATGTCGGTTGTCAGTGCCGCAACAGCCTCCCATAATTTTAAAATGCATATCATTCCTGAGACGTATCATATCCTCTGCAAATGCTGCTGATTCTGAACATTTTAAATCTTCTGAATGATCTAATTCCGCATATGACAAAGGCGATGTATTCGCCTGTACTCCTAAAAATCTTGATTGTACTATATCAGTATGGTTAAACGGTTGCGAAAGTGCTTCATATACAATCGTGGGATGAACACAGTTCGTCATATAACATAATGGCTTATGAATTACAGCATCATCAATAATATGAATGGCATCGCATATTTTCGTTCCATCAATAAGTGTTCCATCCCGTTGAATGGTAAAGCTTATGATATAAGGGATGTGCGTATCAGACATGGCTTCGGCCATTCCAATTGCCTCTGATAACGTGGGCATAATACCCGCATATAGAAAATCTGCTCCTGCATCACGAAATGCATTTGCCTGCCAGCTATGAAACATATGTGCCTCATCTTTCGTTAATGCTCCTTCACCAGTATAGGCATCTCCTTTACATCCCATTAACCCTCCGACATACATGTCGATATTAGAATTTCTTTGTATATCGCGTAAGAAAGATACATTATCGTTAATTATTGATTTATTGGTACCGGCAAGTTTTACACGTTCTTTGTTTGCTCGTCTTGTAGGCGTTGTTGCAAGAAAAGGAAGTCCATAGCTCTTAGCTATAGCAATATATTGTCCCCATAACTCTATTAATGCTTTTCTCCCTTCTGATGAATACACCAACTTTGCCATTGTTACATTTTCATCAAAAGCCAGATGATACTCTCGCTTTAATCTTTCGCCCAAAGCGCCTTCCATCAGAAAACTGTTATATAATGTAAATCTTTGTTCTAATTTCATCATAATCCCTCTTCTGTTATTGTTCACATTAGAAATATTTTCAGAAAATATTTGCTTCTATATTTACAATTACTGTATAGAGCGCATCTATCAAACTTGATACATTTGTCATTATTATATATTATATTAATTGTAATAACTACTGATATTTGATTAATATATTTTACCTTATCATCGAGACTATTCTCTGCGCCATCCCTACATGTTCTAGCCTACATTACTTGAGCGTACAGTTACTACATCTCAATACTTACAATAAGCCATAAAAATAACGAAACCCACAGAAAACCTTGTTTCCCCATAGATTGCGCCAATTTTATTTACTTACCACATCATAATAGATTACCCAGCTGCTGTTTTTCAATCCACATTTCAAGCAGAATGCTGATATCGTCTGTAAATTCACGATCGGTTTGCGTCTCTGTTTTTATAATTTTCTCAAGAACGGTAAAGGTAAATGACCCTGCTCCATACCGGTCCCATTCTGAGCGCATTCCTGGTTCTGGACAAGAATTCTTATTCCACCGATTACATTCCTACTTTTATAATGTTCTTTTAACTCTTTTTTCGAGAGATTTTCCATAAGCTACACCTCTTACACATATAAATAAAATAATTTTCAGTCACTTATCTGAAAGAATAACGGCAACAATATCAATTAATTAATAATTCTGTCTGTTATAATACCCACAGTCCATGACGGCTGCAATAATAATACAGACTCGCGCCAAACTTTTGTTGCAGTCTTCCTCCATTCATCTTAGGTAAATGTACAGACGCAGTTTGTTCGGGATAGAGCTTCACAAGCAGAATTTTATCAGATGTGACATATGCAACAAAGGAAAGAAAGTGTGTTTTGCTCATTTCATGATGAAAGGTAATATAATATTCACCTTCTACATCTTCCACTGCCGCATTATGCATTGCATCAGCAGGCTTGGCAACATGTGGTGCTAACTTTCGTCCGCAGCAGGAAATATCAGCATCTCCTGTATTGTAGATTATATTCCCGCAACAAGGGCAAGCATAGAACTTAATTCTTTTTAAATTGCCAGTGTCGTTATTATTGGGTGCCAGATTACCGGATAGAATCTTCTCAATATTTACTTCATATATCCTAGATAGTTCGCTTAGCAAGGATACATCCGGACATCCTAAGCCGCGTTCCCATTTTGAAATTGTTTTATCGCTGATATTCATCATATCGGCAATCTGCTTCTGAGTCATGCCTTTCTCTTTACGAAGACGATATAGTAATGTTCCCATTTTATTGCAGTCCATTGTTCTAACCTCCCTATATGCAATTATAATATCGCATGGTGAAGAAATAAGCAATCAACGCTTCGTAGAGTAAATGATGATAATTAACCTTATCATTAATCCCCGATTTCAATAATATTTCCCTCGGGGTCTGAAATAAAAAAGTTTCTCTGACCCCATGGTTTGGTGGACAGCTCTTCTATGATCCTAACATTGAGATTTCTCATTCTTTCATATTCTTTATCAACATCAGGCGTAGCAAATCGTAGATACATTTCCATTGTAAGATTTATACCGCTCGGTGGATAATACGTTTCGCCAATAGACTCTGCAAAATGCTTTCGATCAAACATAAACAATCCATTATTGCCCTTTTTGAAAGTTGCATACATTCCACCGTCCCAATCGGTTTCAAAGTTCAATATATCGCAGTAAAATGAGACCATCTTTTTCATATCTCCAACAAATAAACCAATATCATTCATGCTAGTTTTCTCCTTTGGTTAATAAATCAACATAGTTTAGGATCATTAGTCCACCACTGACCTTCTGGCACAAAATCATTGATAGTCGCAGAACCTTTTATATCCTTATCTGGCGGAAAAAGGAACCCCAGCAGGTTTAAATTTCCTGCTGGGTTCATAAATTCCTTGATACTTAACATTTTTCTACAGGTCTTGCTTCGATATAACCCCTATACCCCATCGGCACAAGCTGGAAACGCGGAGCCTGTTCAGAAGACCAATGATATCCATATATTTCAGGATTAAACTTATCAATATGTTGCCATACTTCGCCGATTTCTTGTTGAAAATCATCGTCTTGATATGGCTCTCCCTGAAATACCATCATAGTGCTGGGAGGGAAAACGACTAATTCGTATCCATCCGGAATTTCTTTATCATAGTCCAAAGGCAGCTCAACTCCTTGAACATATGTTGAGGTA
>DATMUM010000267.1:0-4920 GCA_035564175.1 Mobilitalea sp. | reverse complement strand
TTTAGCCTATTAAAATACGCCTAAAATTCATTGTTTTATATCAATTCAGGAACTAATCTGATAATTGAACTATTTTCTCTCCTTATATAGAGGAAAGTTATCCACATCTCAGGTGAAAATCATTTAACAATTACCTATAATTATCCTACTGTATTTTGTATTTATTTTCTATGCGCCAACTCATTGGTGACATCGTCCCAATCAAGACCGCATTCTGCCATCAGAACCATCAGATGATATAAATAATCTGCGATTTCATAACGCAGCTCCTCCGCTCCAGGGTTCTTAGCCGCAATGGTAATCTCCGTTGCTTCTTCTCCGCACTTTTTCAGGATCTTATCGATACCCTTATCAAACAGGTAATTGGTGTAAGATCCTTCCTTTGGATGAGCTTTACGATCCATGATGATATCATACACATCCTTGAATACGTGGAAGGGATCGGAATTTTTATACTCCTTCTTTACAAGCTCTGTGTAGAAGCAGCTTTGACTTCCTGTATGACAGGCAGGTCCAATCTGGAGCACCTTGGCTAAAATCGTATCCTTGTCACAATCCAGTGTCAATTCCTTCACATACTGATAATGGCCGGAGGTTTCCCCCTTTAACCAGAGCTGATTGCGGCTTCTGGAAAAATAGGTCATTCTTCCACCCACAACAGTCTTATTATATGCTTCTTCATTCATATACGCAAGCATTAATACCTCATCAGAGCGATAATCTTGTACAATGACAGGTATTAACCCATTGGCGTCCAGCTTAAATTCAGCAAAGGATAATTTACTTTCAAAGGTGTTAACCTCGATGCCTTCTTCCTTCAGTGCGTGCTTTGCCTTCATGATGTCCTTATTCTCGAAGAAGTTGGTGGAAACACCAATCACATTCTTCATCGAGATCAGGCTCCCGATATCATTACGAACCAGACTGTCACGGATAATGATATTGCCGGGCGCTTTCTCAATATTCTCCTTAGCCTGCTGGGATAATGCAACATGCTTTAGCATGATTGTTCCTATTTTATATTCCAACAAAGAGTTCATCAGCTCTTCCCCTTCGGTATCCCTGCACTCTATAACATCCAGCTCAAGAATTATTTTATCAGAGCCAAAACGTTCGGCTGCCTCTTTAATGATGACTTTATCCTCTAACAAAGAGTATTTGATCATTACACCTACCGCACCGGTATAGATTGCTTTTTTCACGTCTTCCAGCCGCTTAATATAACTTCCGATTATAATCGGGATATCAATTACCTTGATTAGTTCTTTTACGAGAGATAAAAATTCCTCACTGGATTTCTCATCCTTCGAATAGTTATAAACGAACAGCTCATCTGCTCCCCCATAGGAATAACTCTGGGCCAATTTCAGCACATTAACCGGTAATTCGCCTTCCGCATTGATATAGGGAATGATTTTTTTGTAAGACATTGAAATAATACCTCCTGCGTATAGTCTCTATCATTATATACTTTTCTTCTCGAATAAGTTAACAGCCTTTTTCAGATCAATGCGGTTTTCATATAGTGCTTTACCCATAATTGCGCCATATACATTGATTTCTTCCAGCATTTCAAGATCCTTTAAAGAGGAAACGCCGCCGGAGGCAATGATGTTCATCCCAGTTGCCTGGACCATTTCCTTCGTATGGGCGATATTCGGTCCCTGAAGCATTCCATCTTTTGAGATATCCGTATATACTATGGTCCTAACACCATATTTTCTCATCTCCAATGCAAGGGAAACTGCATGGTAGCTGCTTACCTTTTCCCAGCCTTCGATTGCAACCATACCGTCTTTTGCATCAATTCCTATAACAATTCGTCTGAAACCAAAGGTAGTAATAGCTTCTTTGATAAATGCCGGATCCTTCACGGCCTTCGTTCCGATGATAACCCGCTCAATACCGAGGTTTAGTTTATTCTCTATATCTTTAATCGTTCGGATACCGCCGCCTACCTGAAGCGGAATTTTAACCTCAGCTACGATGGACTTGATAACCTCATCATTCACGGAATGGCCAACCAATGCGCCATCCAGATCTACAATATGGATAAAGGAAGCCCCTGCAGCTTCCCATTGTTTTGCTATTTTTAAAGGTATATCGGAATATACAAGTACATCCTGAAAGCTACCTTGTCTGAGTCTTACACACTGTCCATTTTTAATGTCAATTGCCGGAAATAATAACATACTGTACCCTTAGCCTTTCTATTACTATATTATTCTATTGTACCTTTGGTAGATAATACACCCTGAATACGTTCGTCTATGCTGCAGGCTTCGTCCAACGCCTTAGCGAAGGCCTTAAAAGCAGCCTCAATGATGTGATGATTATTACCGCCGCTCAGAAGCTTGATATGTAGATTCATTCCAGCAGTATAGGATATGGCGTAGAAGAATTCCTTAACAAGCTCCGTCTCCATATAACCAATCTTATCCGCAGTAAATTCCAGATCATAAGCCAGATAAGGTCTGCCGGATAAATCAATGGCACATAGAACCAAAGTCTCGTCCATTGGAAGAATAAAGGAACCATAGCGCTTAATTCCCTCTTTGTCACCTAATGCCGACTTGATTGCTTGTCCGAGGACAATTCCTGTATCCTCTATGGTGTGATGGGAATCAACATACAAATCGCCTTTCACAGCGAGCTTCATATCAAAAAAGCCGTGTCTCGTAAAGCTCTCCAGCATATGATTGAAAAATCCGATGCCGGTCTCGATCTGAGCTTTTCCACTGCCATCCAGGGAAAACTCCATATTAATATTAGTTTCCTTTGTTTTGCGGTTAATCACGGTATTTCTGTTGTCCATCTGTCCCACCCATCCTTTTTTTATTATTATACAATATGAGAAATAAATGTCAAATCTCTTTTCAGAAAGAGAAATATACTTCAAGGCTATTAACAGCAGAAATATATTTCTCCTTCACATCCTGATACTTAAGCTTATTAAAATTACAACGCTCATACAATCAGTTTGATTTAGTTATGATTATCCCTTTGGCTAGAATTTAATTAATTATTCGAACCGTACCGCTATGGAATTCACATGTGCGGTTAGGCTCTCGGAATTTGCAAAGGTAACGATATCCTTATATATTGGCTCCAAAGCTTCTCTTGAGTAGGAAATGATGCTTGACTTTTTTATAAAATCATCCACGCTCAATGGTGAGAAGAATTTGGCGGTGCCGTTCGTCGGTAAAATGTGATTTGGTCCAGCCATATAGTCGCCCAAAGGCTCACTGGAGTATTCCCCGATGAAAATGGCTCCTGCATTCTTAATCTTTGTCATCACCATGAAGGGATCCTTTGTCATGATCTCCAGGTGTTCAGAAGCGATCTCATTTGCAGTCTCTATGGCATCTGCCAGATCCTTGGCAACCATGATATAACCATAATTGTCCAGGGATTTCTGCATGATTTCCTTTCTTGAGAGTTGACTTACAAACTGATCAACTTCAGCTGAGACCTTCCTTGCTAATTCCATGCTGGTGGTAATCAGAATTGCGGATGCCAGTTCATCATGTTCTGCTTGTGATAATAAATCGGCAGCAACATATCTTGGATTGGCAGTTTCATCTGCAAGAACAAGAATCTCACTTGGTCCTGCGATGGAATCAATGCTTACATGACCATATACCGCTTTCTTGGCTAATGCCACATAGATATTACCAGGTCCAACGATTTTATCTACCTTACGGATGCTTTCCGTTCCATAGGCCAAAGCGGCGATTGCCTGTGCACCGCCAATCTTATAAATCTCAGTGACACCGGCCTCCTTAGCTGCAACCAGAGTACCTTCAAACACCTTTCCATCCTTGCCCGGAGGTGTTGTCATGGCTATACGCTCTACCCCGGCAACCTTTGCAGGAACAACATTCATCAGCACGGAGGAGGGATAAGCTGCTTTTCCGCCCGGGACATAGACACCAACTGCAGAAATCGGAGTTACCTTCTGACCAAGGATCGTTCCATTCTCGGTAGTATCAAACCAGCTGCACTGCTTCTGCTTCGCGTGATAGGTTTCTATATTCCTAATTGCTTTTCTGATAACATCAAGTACCTTAGGGTCAATCTTTTGGTATGCTTCTTCTATCTCGACCTCTGTCACTCTGATGGTCTCACTTGTCAGAACCGTCTTATCAAAACGCTCCGTATATGCAAATAAGGCCTGATCCTTATTCACCTTAACATCTTCTAAAATCTTAGCTACTGTGGCTGTATATTCCTCATATTGATTGGGACTTCTTTTTAAAAGGTCCTCAAGGATATTCTTTTTTGTTTCTGAGTTTAATTCTATTATTCTCACGTTATATCCATCCCTTCTCCGTTTGTGCGCTATTTTGTACAGCTTCCTTTAGCTCTTTTATAATCTTTGTAATCCGTTCATGTTCCATCTTCATACTTACTTCGTTCACTACCATTCTGGCAGAGATATTGCAGATTTCCTCCAATACCTCAAGGCCGTTTTCCCTAAGAGTGGAGCCTGTTTCTACGATATCTACGATTACCTCGGAGAGCCCGACAATCGGAGCTAATTCAATGGAGCCATTCAGCTTAATGATCTCAACGGTCTGATGCTTTTTATTATAGAAATAATCCTTCGCGATGTTCGGATATTTGGTAGCAACACGGATCAATTCGCCGTGCTGTAATAATTCCTTTGCAGCTGCCGGACCAGCAACACAAATTCTGCATTTGCCAAGTCCCATATCCACTACCTCATACATCTTACGTCCTTCTTCCAGGATGGTATCCTTACCAACCACTCCGATATCAGCAGCACCATATTCTACATAGGTAGGAACATCATTGGCCTTCGCCAGGAAGAATTTCAATTTGAGTTCTTCATTGACAAAGATCAGTTTTCTTGAAGACTTATCCTTGATTTCTTCGCAGGTTATTCCGATCTTTTCA
>DATMUM010000266.1:0-37478 GCA_035564175.1 Mobilitalea sp. | reverse complement strand
GCTTCGATTACCGGCTGTCCAATCGCCGTAATATGAATGGTTTTGGAAGAAGATAATCCGCTTGACGCTGCTGTAAAGGTTACGGCATAAATTCCTCCCTGCTCTACCCGCGGCTTCCAAGTAAAGGTATGGGTTGTCGTATCAAAGGAAGCTCCTGCCGGAAGATCGGTAATCCTATATTCCACTTCAGCGTCAGTGTTGACAGCCTGAACTGGGAAAGTAAGCTTGTTACCCGCTACGATGGTTTGATCCGTAAGTGCTGCCAGAACAGGCATTCCAGGGATATACTGTAGGCCAGCCAAAGCAGCCTGTAAATTGCTAACCGCAGTATCGGCTTCAGCCTGAGTTGCACTGATGCTGTCAACCAACGGAGTAGCTGCAGCTACCGCCTGTTCAAGCAGCAGTAAGCTTTCAGCCGTATAGATATTTTTATCAATGGATGCTGCCTGCTTCAACGCATCCTTTAAAGGTGTCTGTAATTTACCATGTAATTTCAATTCCGCAATATTCACATACCAGTCCTTATTATTATACAGACGGATATAGCGATAAGGTACTGTGCTATTAATTGTTAAAGTCTTCCACTCCGGAGTTGCTGCTGCGGAAGATGAAATTGTTGTCCAGGTTGTGTTATCATTGGAACCTTGAACGACTGCCCCTCCAATTCTGCTATAGAGACCGGCATCCTGTCTGCCGATAACCTCTGCGGAAGAAAGCAGTACCTGGTTGCCGGCTTTAAAATCAAAGGTAACATATCCGGCGCCGCTGCTTCCATCGAAGAAATGCGGAACCGTATTGATGTCGTCATCAAATAAGTAATTCACCTGCTTTATGGTCTCTGCCGCATCCGGTCTTCCCCAAGTAGCTGTTGGATCTATGATGTTGGTAATCCCAGCTATATCATTGATCAAATCCGACTCATTGGAAAAGAATAGGGATGTACCATCTGTTGTAAACCGATATGCTTCTGCATCAATTCCTTTCAACGTCTTGTAATTAATTTCAAACTTAACATTACCTGTCGGTACATCATTGCCCATTACAGCCAAGGCTGTCCAGTTTAATCCGTCCGTAGAGTTAGCGGCTGCATTCTGACCCATAATAGTAACGCTTACATCATGAATCGCTTCTCTGGACTGGAAGGTCAATTTTACAGTGTCTCCGTTTACAATTCTCTTTTTCACGCTTTGGTCTGAGCTGATGGAAACCGATGTAATCTTATTATCCGTTTCATAACGTTCCCCGTAGATTCTGAATTCACCCAATTCCAGCATACTATAGGAATGGTCTACCGTCTGTATTTTTATGAAACGGAATTGCTTATCCTTAAGCTCCTCCTGAACCTCAAGTCTCTGCATATCTTCGGAATATACGGTTACTCCCGGAGTTAACCTTGTCCAGTTTTCATTATCATTGGAACCAAATATTGTGATTCCGGCTCCACGTTCCGGAAAACCTGACCTGGCCTGAAGCTCGAAGGCATCTGCGGAGATTTTGAAATCCGCTCCAAAGTCCATATAAAAAGTCAGGTTAATTGCATTATAATATCCTGCAAAATCCTGTGGAGAGCCTGTCACAAGGTTTCCGATCTCACCATAAAAGTTTGACCAGGCAGGCATATTCACGTAATTCATACTTCCATCCGGTAACCTTGGTGTCAGTTCACTTAAGCTCAGTACAGAATCATATAATTCCAGCAGCTTCTGATGAAAAGCTTCATCCGATGCGCTTTGGATCTGGCTCATGACATCCTGATATACTTTATTATAATGATCAACAGTGGACGAAACATAAACTGTATCAGGGTTATATCCTGCAGCTGCAATATCTACCGCCGACTTCCGGTCATTCCCTACAACAATATGGACGTTCCTGGTCGAAATCGTAGTTCCGTCCGTTGCTTTTATAATAATGTCATAAGTACCCGGCTGGACCGGCGTCCAGGTAAATGCGCCGGTAGAAGCATTTAATACGGCGCCCTCCGGCAAATGATCTGCTGTATATGTAAGAATATCCGCGGTATTTGTATCGGTTGCGGAGAAATCACATTGAATCGGCAGGGAAGACCCAAGATAGGTAAATATATTTAAAGCAGCATTCCCAGCCGTAAATACCGGAGCCGTAAGCTCTGTACCTGCATTTACATTGATATGGTCAATATCAACTGTAACACCATCTCCTTTTATCGTGAAAAACTCAATTTCACCTAAGCCAGACGGGTAGGTTATATACTTCCACTCGCCTTTCGTATCCGGCAGCGATATTGTCTTACCAAAGGCTTCCAGCTTAGCAGAGCCGCTGGTTCTTATCTTAAGTCCAATCAAGCTTGTTCCGTAATCGCAATCAACAAGAGCGATCCTGCTTCCCTCCGGAGTTGCCGTTACCCTTACGAAGGAAGTGTCACCCTCCTGCAGAATGGCAGAATTATTGTCCATTAATGTAGTTCGATACTCCATTTCCAGATGTACCGGATTGGGATTGTCCTTAGGAAGATTTGCCGAACCCTCTGCCTCTGCTTCCTTTGGGATATAAAGCCAGTATTCGCCTCCGGCATCCTGTGATTCCCAATAAGAATAATATCTCTTCTGGAACATTTCGGCAAAGTAGGGTGCTATCTCCTCTACGTTGATACCCTTTTCATACTTATAGTAATAATAAAGGTCATAACACTCACCGCCAACTCTGCCTCTGTGCCATCCGCCAAAATCTCTGTAAATGACAGTAGGATTTCCGTCGGCATCCGTATGTGATGCAACCGGTATAAAAGCCGCATTGTAACCCAGCATATACTTGGCAAAAAAGTTAGCACCGGCCAGAATACGGTCGTTCAGGAATTCATAGGGACCTACCGCATTATCCGCTGTGGAAACCGTTCCCTCTACCGGATCTACCTTAGTTCCCTGTCCCATTAAAAGGCGGGATAAGATACTCACATTAATGACATCGCCCTGTGAATGTGCCTGATCCCTACCCGCTTCGGCAAGCTCTACCACCGGAGGGTCTACTGCTTCACCTGTATCCGCATTTGTATCCACCAATCTAAATAGCTGCTTAATTGCACCATTCTGTCCCTGATCAACAGCGGTTTTGTTCACGGTGAACCACTCAACCGCCTGCTCGTATCTTGCTTTGTTACCGGTAAAAATATAGCCTGATACGGAACCTATCAGTGGATATAAATGTTGGTTCATAAACCAGCCATTTCCATAATTAAAGGTTTCTGTTACCGGGATGATCAGGTTATTCGTAAAATCTGCCGTATCCTGATCTGTCCACTCCAATTCCACCGTCTGGCAGCTGGTATATCTCATAATTTCAGCCGCAGTTACCATCCTGTAGAGCGGCATACCCGTATGGATGTGACAATCCGTGAATCTGGCATATTTCGTCGGATCCATATGGGACCAGATACGGATGATATGCATAGCATTCGACCGGTAAGCCTCATCACCGGTAATATAGTACATCAGTGCCTGGGTATAAGCCCTAATCCCATCAGTTTTAAATCTGCTGTTAAAGCCCTGGCTATTAAATGCATTGATATTCGGTACCTCCGAATCTCTGCTGTTCTGGTTAGCAGAAACACAATCCCTGCTTGCAGAATAATAACCTTCCATTGATTTAAAATAGGAATACCAGGGTTCCTTTTGTGCCCTTACTTGTGTCCG
This sequence comes from Mobilitalea sp., assembly GCA_035564175.1. Lineage (GTDB taxonomy): Bacteria > Bacillota > Clostridia > Lachnospirales > Lachnospiraceae > Mobilitalea. The sequence continues at coordinate 33,810 of DATMUM010000266.1, read as the reverse complement.
CACATTCTCAAGAATTTCCTTGGTTAATCCAACACCCGGATGCAAAAATCCGCTTTCATCAATTGTTTCATTAATCTCTGGCAGATACTCAGTAAAAATTGATGGATCTGTTGTTGCTGCACTAATAGCAGCTGGTGCTATCATGGTAAGTACTGTCTGCACCAGAAATACGCTCAAGACTGTTAATGCTAAGATTTTCTTTTTTACCTTCCCCATTGCATTACCTTCCCTTCTTATCAATATTTTACATATCATTTTTCTTTTGAATATAAGCTGAAGCTAAACTTATTCTGCTAAATCCTCCTTTTTTCCCGGAACTCTTCCCGAGCTTGATATACCGATTATATTGATCTGTATTAAAATTCACAATTACAATATTTAACATTCAGTCAATGATACGGATATCCAACTAATTGACAATTTATAAACAGGAGATATTTACTATTTTAGTTATGATCAATTAATACAGATTGAAGGATATGAACTTTACCGGTTATCAGCTGAAAACAGCCTGGAAGCTCTTATTTTGAGAGTTTCCAGGCTGTTCTTTTCATTAGATGCTATAAATCTACTAGAGACTAAATTACCAATAGCATTTAATATGCAAAACTAAACCACCTTTTATCTCATCTATAAAAGGTGGTCTAGTTCAAAACCTTAATTTTATAACAACAGCTTCAGAATTAGCTGGCTATATGATGCGGTGTTTTAAGCAGCAGATCTGCTCTCTCTAAAGCCCTGTCGATATTTTCACAGAAATTCTCCTCCCCGGCTTCTTTATCAAAACCGGCCTTCTGCATCATCCTAAAGGGTTGCTCCTGAACATGGGATAAGATCAGTGTTATGTGTTTCTTCTTACAGGTCTTCCATACATTATGTAGAGCATGAAGTGCGTTTACATCCATGGCAGGAACACTTTTCATGCGAAGGATTACAATTCTGACATGCGTGTCCTCCAGGGAAATATTCATAAATTGGTCTGCAGCACCAAAGAACATCGGTCCATTGATCTCATATACGATGGTATGCTTTGGAACCTTCTTCAGACGGATATTATCGGGACCGCTTAAGTCGTCCTCGTTCGTATCCTCTTCAGCATCCTTCCATTTCTGGATCTCGGAAACGTCTGCCATTCTTTTCACGAACAGCACAGCTGCCATGAGAATACCAATCTCAATCGCAACTACAAGGTCAAAGATTACGGTAAGTGCAAAGGTTGCCACCAGAACCATGATATCACTCTTCGGTGATTTCTTAATCAGCCCCACAAATTCACGCCACTCACTCATATTATAAGCAACCATGAACAGTATGGCCGCAATCGTGGGCATCGGTATTAATGCTGCATAAGGCATCAGCACAACTAATATAAGAAGCAGTGTAACCGCATGTACCATGCCGGCGATCGGAGTACGTCCGCCGTTCTTTACATTAGCGGCTGTTCTTGCAATAGCACCGGTTGCAGGAATACCTCCAAATAAGCTTGAGAGAATATTACCGGTTCCCTGGGCTACCAGCTCCATATTGGAACGATGCTTGCTGCCGATCATACCATCTGCTACCACGCAGGACAGGAGGGATTCCACACCTGCCAGTATTGCGATTGTTACTGCATCCGGGAATAACCGGTTAATCATTGTCAGATTTATATTCGGAAGGTGAAAGGTTGGTGGCTTTGAGGTAATCTCATATAAGCTTCCAATCGTATTCACATCAACCTTCAATATCTTCACTATTGCTGCTGCTATGACTACAGCAATTAAGGATGCAGGGATTTTATTATTGATCTTAGGCCAGATAATTAGTATAGCAAGAGAAATTACACCAATCATAACCGCCCACCAATTAATTGTAGCGATGCTTTGTGCACATACAACTAGCTTTTCAAGCGTCTCAACTGCCTTCGTATGTAAGGTTAATCCTAGAAAATCCTTGATTTGTCCGATAAAAATTGTTACTGCGATACCTAAAGTAAATCCGGTCGTAATCGTGTAGGGTATGAAGCGGAGCAATCTTCCGAACTTCAATAAACCCATGATAATTAGCATGATACCTGCCATGATTGTAGCTACGGCCAGACCTTCCATACCGTTTCTTGCCACTATTCCGGCCACAATCGTAGCGAATGCTGCAGTCGGCCCTGAGATCTGTACACGGCTACCACCAAGGAAAGATATCACAAAACCTGCTACAATAGCGGTATACAGACCTCTTTCCGGCGTCACGCCGGATGCCAGTGCCAGTGCGATAGAAAGAGGCAATGCTATGATTGCTACTATGATACCGGCAACTACATCCTTAACAAATTGATGTTTTGTGTACGATTTCATAACCGAAAACAACTTTGGCTTCAACTTTTCCATTTCTTCTGCCTCCATTTAATCCTTTGAAATCTTCATTTAATGAATGCCATTTATCAGGTAAATTAATCTGACATTTTATAAATTACAATAATCAATCATAGTCTTGTTATGTCGAATTTTCAAGTATTTATTAATTTTTTATAAACTTTTTCGTTCTCCCCCATACTTTCGTTTCTTGGTAGCTTATAAGCCCGAGGGAATTTTGGCTCTTTCAAAATTCTTTTCACACTAACTAACATTCCGCCGTTCCTCGGCGTCACAAAACCTGAAAGAAATTCAGAATGAATTTCCTATGGAATTCATTCTGGAGTTCTTTCCGTGTGAAGATGCTTTTTCTTAACTCTAGCGGCCATGATGCCGCTTGCGGCATCATAATCAGTGCCTAAAAGAAGTTCAAAATGAAATTCTAATGGATTTCATTTTGGATTTTATTTTGGAGTTCTTTTCAAGAATTTTGGCTCTTTCAAAATTCTTTTCATACTAACTAACATTCCGCCGTTCCTTGACGGCACAAAACCTGAAAGAAGTCCAAAATGAAATTCCAATGGATTTCATTTTGGAGTTCTTTCCAAGAATTTTGGCTCTTTCAAAATTCTTTTCACACTACCCCTAACCCCTGTTGCTATAAGTGTACTTACCATTAATTAAATATAGCTTTTAATTTTTTATATGTTACAATGGTATAGCAACTTATGTAAATCATTTACTTATTTTGGAGGTTGTTCAATGAAACGAATTCTTCTGATTATACTATCCTGCCTGCTTCTTATTGGTACTGGTCTGATAGGATATCATTATCTGCATAAAGAGACTGTTGAGATGTCCTACCCCTCTTTTCTGAGCGAAGTAGAACAAAAACAGGTAACTGATGTAATTTTTACCCAAAATGGCAATAGCTTTTATGTTAAGCTAAGGAACGATTCGAACAGCCAATATGTCGTTCCAAATCCAAAAACTGATAACTTTACCGAGTATCTCCTGCTCAATGACATCAATGTCAGCTATGGCAGTGATAATGGAGTTGGCAATGCATTAAAAATATTACTGGTAGTCGCCATTGTCGGAGGAGTATTCTGGTTTGCCAAAAGCGGGGGCAATACGAATAACCTGGTGAATGATGCAAATAAAAAGAAGAAAAAGCAATCTTCTCCCGTAACCCTTGCACAGGTTGCTGGTAATGCGGAAGCAAAATCCATGGTTGAGGATATCATCGCCTTTATTAAGGATCCAGAAAAATACGCTGCCGTAGGAGCACGAATGCCGAAGGGACTTTTATTATACGGCCCTCCCGGAACAGGAAAGACCTTAATGGCGAAAGCAATCGCCGGTGAAGCGAATGTACCCTTCTATGCCATGAGCGGTTCCGATTTCGTTCAGATGTATGTTGGCGTGGGTGCAAGCCGAATCCGAAGTCTTTTTAATAAGGCCAAGAAAAATGAAAAAGCAGTAATCTTTATTGATGAAATTGATGCTATCGGTAAGAAAAGAGCAAGGAATACCTCCGCAAGCAATGACGAGCGTGACCAGACCCTGAATGCCCTGTTAACGGAAATGTCCGGCTTCCATGAGAATCAAGGTATCATCGTCATCGGTGCCACCAACCGTCTGGATACCTTAGATGAAGCTCTTCTTCGTCCGGGTAGATTTGACCGCCATATTGAAATTGGTTTACCGGATGTCAATGCCCGTAAGCATATTTTATCTCTATACGCTAATAAAAAGCCTCTATCCGATGATGTTAATCTGGATGATTTGGCAAAATCAACAGTATATTTCAGCGGTGCGATGCTTGAGAATCTGATTAACGAAGCAGCTATCAACGCTGCAAATGAGCAGTCTGCGGTAATTAACAATGACCATATTGAGAAAGCCTTCTATACTGTCATAGCAGGTGCTCCCAAGATGGACCGCAGCTATATTACAGATCGTGACCGTAAAATCACTGCATACCATGAAGCAGGACATGCCTTAGCTACGAACCTTCTGCTGCCGGAGCATTTTATCTCCAAGGTAACCATCATCCCAAGTGTTCGCGGTGCCGGAGGCTTTAATCTAAGCATTCCGAAGGATACCATGTTCCAGACACAGCGACAGTTAAAGGCCAATATCCAGGTTTTATTAGCTGGAAGGGCAGCTGAGGAATTGATCTTCGGAGCCGAAGAGGTAACCACCGGAGCAAGTAATGATATTCAGAAGGCATCACAGATGCTGGTAGATTATATTAATAAATTCGGCATGGATGCCGATATGGGGCTGTTCAGCTTAGAGGTTTTAAATGAAGGCTATGACAATAATCTGATTGCCAAATGCCGTACACAGATGAATGAGCTTTATCAGGAAACGAAGCAGCTGATCCAGACGAATCTGCCACTACTTGAGACAATTACTGCTGAGCTTCTTGAGAAAGAATCCTTAAGCGGTCAGGATATTGAGCGGATCTGCGCGTAAGATAAACAAATGACTTTAAAAGTCAGGCATCGGAATATAAGCAGAGCCCCTGGGTATCAGCTGTACTTGCAGCTATAAATCTACCTCAGGGGCTGGCTGTTTTGAATTCTGTATCGCCTTTATTTTTATAAAGAATTAAATTATTTTTTATATTGATTTACTGCTTCGGAGGATCAAAGAGGATAACAATATCCACTCTTCTGTTTTTACCTCTTCCATCAGCCGTATCATTGGAAGCCACCGGCTGGTATTCACCATATCCTATCGCTGATAACCGTGCTCCAACGACATATCCTTCATCCGCCAGATACTGAGCAACATTCGCTGCACGGGCCGCTGATAATTGCCAGTTGGAAGTGAATTTATTCGTTGAGCTGATCGGTACATTATCCGTATGACCTTCAACGACAACTTTGTTATCAATTTTATTAATCAGTCTTGATAATTTGCTTAAGCTATCCTTCATATCCTTGGATAGGATGTCCTTACCGCTGTCAAAGAAGAAATCATTCTTAAAGGTGATCGTCAGACCACGTTCTTCCATCGAGGTACCAATATAAGCATTCATATTCATGTCATCCAGAATACTATTGACAAATTGCTGGAATTCAGCCATATCCTGTTCAGTAACCAGGCTGCCGGGGAAATCTTGCCCTGCCTGCGAATCCCCACCGCTGCTTCCGGCTACCTGTGTAGGAACCGGAGTCGAAGAAGCTGCAGCATTACCATTATCATTCAGATTACCGTTACCGACATTATTCTGGTTTCCATCACCGGAATTGGTCATACCTGTAATGGTTCCAATATCTATTACCGAAGCACCGCCATTGCCGTCAAGAATGGAATTATTACCGTCAAGCGCACCTTTTGAACTACTAAGGGCATCACTTAAGGAGGAAGACAGCTGTTCATACTTCGTCTGATCCACTTTACTCATTGCATATAATATAATAAAGAGAATCAGAAGTAAATTCATAAGATCCGAATAAGTAAGGAGCCATCTTTCATTGTTCTCCTTCTTGGGTTTCTCCTTCATCTTCATGTTCTAGATATCCTTTCAACTGTTCTTTCATAAATGCCGGGTTGGAACCGGTTCGAAGTAACTGGATTGCTTCTATAATCATATTACAAGCAAGAACCTCATCACTATTTAATTCCTTTAGCTTGCTGGCGATCGGAAGCCAGATAAGGTTTGCCAGACCTACACCTAAAAAGGTTGCTATGAAAGCAGTAGCAATTTCACCACCGAGGTCAGTGCTTTCACCCATTTTACCCAAAACAGTGATCATACCCATTACAGTACCGATAACGCCCATGGTAGGGGAATAGCCGCCTGCAGCTTCAAACATCGCTATACCTTTTTCATGTCTATGTACCATGTTAATTATTCTCGTCTCGAGAATCTGTCTGAGAACATCTTCATCCGCACCATCGATTACCAGTCGAAGACCCGTCTTTGTTAAATCATCCAGCTCCCTGACTTCCAACTCATGCTCTAAAGCTAGTAGACCGTCTCTTCTTGCGGTTGTTGATAATGCCATAAAGGTGTCAAGTATTTCTTTACGATCCATTTTTTTATTCGAAAAAGCCTTCATCAATACCTTTGGAAATTTCTTGAGTACCTCTCCTGGAAAAGATACACCTACGGCTCCGAACGTACCACCTAAAATGATCATAAAGGGCGAAATATGAGCGAAGGATGATAGATTTCCTCCTTCAATTATAAATGCTACAAATAACATACCGACACCAACAACCAACATAATTAGCGTAATAATATCCATTTTTAACCCCCGACTTTTGTATAAATTTCTCGAAATATGTACGATTATCTAATTATATAACACCTCGGAGGAACGTTCAATAGGTATACTGGTACCATTATTGAAATTTTTTACGATTTTTTGTATAAAATTTACCACAAAGAAAGATGCCCTGCTTTGATCCGGTCAAGTACATAACAGCCGGCGCCATAATAATCAAAGTCATGATTCACGCTTTTTCTGTTCAATCCGGCAAAGAAAAAGGCCCAAACAACCTCTCTTACCATGCCGACATATCTTAAATCCTTCATATTTTTAAGCATCTCAGCCTCGTAATAGCCAAAATATGACTCAAGAAGGAATTTATCATCTTCTTCACTGAATTTATTACTATAAGAAATTGAAGCCAGATCCATATAAGGATCTCCCAGGCCGGATAGTTCCCAGTCAATGACAATAATTCTGCTGCCATCGGAAAGCAGATTATTACCCAGGATATCATTATGGCAATATTTATTGTTATTGTCCCTGTCCAGGCTTCTACGGTTACGAATCTTTTCCGTCTCAATCAGAATATCGCGATATCCCTCCGGAACCTGTACCTGGAACTGATCGATCCCTTTCACATACCCATCAATCAGATCAAACGCAGAATTCGTCCGTTGTATCCCGCTGATAGAATGGATTTTCTTCATCGTACCTGCCAGTTTAACAAGGCTGTCCTCAAGCATTATCTCATCATGTTCCATCAAATGTCCATCAATAAATTCCGATATGGAATATGCACTCTGCTCCACATCACTTAATACTTTAGGTGCAATTCCCATTGCTGCAGCACGGCTCTGAGCCTCAAGCTCTGATTTGCGGGTCAGGTTCAGATATTCATTCTGGGCAAAGTTAATCTTTACAACATATTTCACTCCCTGAACCGTTACAATATAAGTTTCGTTGGAAAAGCCTCCATTCAAAGGTTCACAGACCAGTCCTTCCTTATTCCGGAACATCGGATCTGTAGCAATAATCTTATTAATATCCATACTTAATCTCCCTTGTTCATAACACAACGGTGCGAATTATGGTAAATAGAAAAACTCCTTCAGCTTATTCTTCTTGTCCAGTGCATCGTTGTATCCGACATATTTGTATTGGTTTACCATATCATAATAACTTGTTTTATCGGATTGTCCATGGATATTTCCATCTTTATCGATGTAGAATAATGCATTTATGACAGGAATCTCTTTGGAAAGCTTTAAAAGGTAATCATTATAAGCGGTTCCCTTTAATCCTGCCGTTTTCAAAAGGTAGGAGGACAAGTAATTTGCACTGAGCTTATCCACATTTTCCTTAGGAATATCATAATTTGCCCACAGAACGAAGGGCACCTGATATTTTAACTCATTAGCTTTTGTCTGATCCGTCATATTATCATATAGACTCGAATATGCAATGGGCTGGTGATCTCCGAAGAGCAGGATAATCGTCGGTTCCTTCTGCTTACTGAAATAATCAACCAGTGACTGGAATGCCTTGTCCGATTCCCTCAGAAGGCTAAGATACTGTTCTACTGTCTTATACCCGAGTAAATCGGTCAGTCTGACTGTCTCAGCATCGGAGAAAATCTGATCCGAATTGTAGCCGCCATGGTTCTGCATCGTTACGTTGAAGATAAACAGAGGACCATTCTGTTTTTTATTCTCATATTGTTCAATAATCTTCTTATAGCTTTCACGGTCACTGATAAAGGATCTGATCAGCTGGGGATTCGTAAAATCATCCATGGAAAGGAATTCATCAAAGCCTAACAATGGATATACCAAATCACGTTTGTATCCGCTTGGTTTGTAAGGATGGATTGCAATATTATAATAGCCCTGCGCCTTCAGTGTATTCGCCAGGGAATCCGTCGGTTTTGTGACAAACTGCTGATAAGGTACACAGTTTCTCGGCATAACCGCCATACTGTTACCCGTCAGAAATTCATACTCCGTATCACTGGTACCTCCGCCGAAGACCGAGGAATATAGAGTTCCTTTGATTGTATTTTTTTCTAAGGAGTGTATGAAAGGAAGATAATCCTGATTGGTTTTGTAATCACCAACCATACTGAGATCAGAAAATGCTTCATTCATAATAACGATGATATTCGGCTTGGTATCTGCAGCAGAAGTATACTCAGAAGAGGCTGACGCATCCGTCAGAGCCTTTCTGACACTATCAACGGAATAACCGTCGGGAGCATTCGTCTCCATGGCCTGAACATTGGCAACGAAACCAAAGGCCGTACCATAGGAGCAGTATGTATACTTCGGTGCAAAGAAGTCAATTACCTTAATTTTTGTTTTTATTAAATCCGTATCAAAAAACTCATGGCAAACAAATGCAGTAAATACCATAAAGATAAACAGAACCAAAGCACGGTTAATGATTGAGGGCTTCTTTTCTCTCTTCTCCAGCTTATATCCCAATACGAATACGAAGAGCATGATTAAGGTCGCCGTCAGGAAATCCTTTGAGAAATATAATTGATAGTTGGAAGCTACGCTTACACCTGTTCTCCATGCCAGCAGGTCACTGGGCAGAATAGGATTACCACGAAACAGATAAACCAGATAATTAAGCATGGCAACCAGATATATTATCAGATTACATAGGATAACTGTTCTTTTAGCGTTCCTTAACAAGGCATATATCATATAATAAATGATTATATACCAGATAACATTATATAAACTATATGCTTCAAACATTTTCAGATTAAAGTTGCTTACCATTACCTCTGTCATTACAAAAGATACCACCGGAGATAACACAAGCACAAGTCCATTGATCCATATTGCATGCTTTTTCAGAAAGCTTCTGACAGCAGATATCTCAAGCATGGACAATAAGGTAACGGCTGCCCAGAGAAGCAGATATTCCAGGAGTACAACTACTTTTGCTGACGTAACCGGTTCCTGTGTCATATAAATAATTACAGTAAAAAGATAAAAAACTCCCAGCAGATAAACGGGTATTTCCTTCCCGCTTTTATAATTAAGCTTTATATTCAACTTATCCTGTCCCATTGTTTGATAACCCCTTTGATAATCATTCATTTTCATGGTGCTCATAACAAATATTATAGAAGATATGCAGCTTATGTCAATCCGACAAATAGATACAATATACCCTATTTTTTCAATCTAACAACCATTACGCCGCTTCGCGGCGTCACAAAACCCGAAAGAAGTTCAAAATGAATTTCCTTTGAAATTCATTTTGGAGTTCTTTCCGTGTGAAGATGCTTTTTCTTCACATTAATCTACAATATTTAATGCACGCTCCTCCTGGGCTCCGTGGAGGAAGCGTGCATGCTTATATTTCATATTAACCTTTCATCGCCTTATTCGTCAGATTAATTACGGAAACCTTACAGATCTTGCGGTCATAAGTGAAAAGACCGTTAACCTCGTCCTCCACATCCGAAAGCTGCGTATAAACGGATGCGGATAACCCATAATCAATCAATTCCCGGATATCCTTTTCCATCAGTCTCTTATAATCCCGATTAAGATCCTCACTGGTTAAATAGATACGATATCCATAGATCTGAAAGGAATAGGAATGTTCACTGATATAGCAGGCATATCCTCCGAATTCTGATAAGACATAAGGACGCTTCTCTTTCCGTACCTTCAATGGATGAAAGTAATTATGGATGCTTTTAAAATCACCGCATTTCTGATCGTACCAACCGCTGGCATGATCCACCAGACGTGTCGGATCAAGCTTTCGAACCCGTTCATAAGCCTGTTTCGCATCGAACTGACCCCAGCCTTCATTAAATGGTACCCAGGTAACAATGCAGGGGCAATTATAAAGGTGATGTACGGTTTCTTCACACTCCGTCGTCCATTCCATTCGACCCTGCTTATCTTTCCTGCTGAACCACCTGTAATGGTTATCCTTGATATGTCCGGCAATCCGAGGAAAAAGAGTCGGAAGATACCCGACCAGCAGTGAATTATAAGCTTCACCGCCGTTCACCATGTCCTGCCACACCAGTATACCCAGGCGATCACAATGATAATACCAGCGAAGCGGCTCTATCTTAATATGCTTACGGAGCATGTTAAAGCCCAATTCCTTTGCCTTCTGGATATCAAAAATCATTGCTTCATCACAGGGGGCTGTATACAAACCGTCCGGCCAATAGCCCTGATCCAGAAGACCGTTCTGAAAATACTGCTTGTTGTTCAGATATATTCTGGATAGATCCTTCTTATCCTTCTTAATCTCTACCTTACGCATCGCGAAATAGCTTTCTACCCTATCCAAACCCGCAATAATGACTAAATCATATAAATATGGATTCTCCGGACTCCAGTATTCAAATTCCTTCAGGGCGATATTCATAATCGGATTACGGCTGATTACGGTCTGAATTAATTTATGTTTATCATATATCTCAATCTTGTATTGAATATCCGCAACTTTCTCGGAGTTAATATCTTCGTTCATGGAAAGCTCAATACGGACGGAGCTATCATCCACATTCGGGGTAATCTTAATTTCTTTTATGTACAATTCTGGAACCCATTCCAGCCAGACTGTCTGCCAGATTCCACTTTGGGCCGTATAGAACATTCCGCCCCTTTTCAGTCTCTGCTTTCCCCTGCTGTGATAAGAAGTCTCGCTGACATCCGTTATCTGCAGCGAAAGAAGATTTACCCCTTCATCGATCATCCGGGTAATATCAATCGAAAAAGGCAGATATCCGCCGATATGCTCTCCAACCTTCTGATGATTGATATACACCTCACAGCTCTGGTCCACGGCACCAAAATGCAGGATACATCTTTTATCCTTTAATTTTTTATTAATGATCAGAATCCTTTCATACCACAATATTTCGTCAGGCTTCAGCTGTTTGTTGACTCCGGATAAAACACTTTCCGGTGAGAAAGGGACAAGTATTTTACCATGGTAGCTTTCGGGCATCATCGGCTCCGAAGAAATGCAGTAATTCCAATATCCGTTCAAGATTGTGTAATTGTCCCTTTTCATCTGAGGTCTCGGATATTCCTGCAGCACCTGCTCCGGATCTAGATTCTCACCCCAGGTTGTATATAGTTGGTTATAACTAAATATTTTTTCCTTAAATAATAGAGTACGTATCGCATCCTTTAATTTCATTCTCCACCATCCCAATTCTGAATCATCAATCTACCCGAAATTGAGTACCTTATCCCCTATGTGCTCCTGTATTATGGAAGCTTTCTGCCGCACTTATTACAGTATTCATACTCCTTTTGCACACTTGCTCCGCAGTAAGGGCAGAAATTACTATCTGTGTCATTTCCATCATGGTTTACCGTAGTATAATCATCGGCGGACATATCCTCATGTTTATGAAACTGCATATTCAGCGGATCCGTTTCTTCCTTGTCCTCCGTGATATCAAAGGTAGAAAATCTGTTTTCCGAAGTAGCGTTTTTAAAATTATATGCGACTTGAACAAGTGCCATTATAATAAATAGCACCCCAAACAAAGAAAATATCCCGGCTCCCATTGACAGCGCGGTTATCGTCCAAAAAAGCCCGAATATGGCAGCAAAGATTGCTCCGACTGCTCCCATCATGGACGGACCCCGGCCAGGCTTAATGCTTCTCATAAAATTACCTCCATTCTACTATCAGGCAGTTCAAATACGTAAGTGTTCATACTTCATAATTCACTTTATGAAATGCCTTTTAATCTTCCAATTATTTCTTACCTCTATTGTATTTTTCTTAAAAATTATTGTCAAGGATTAACGATAAATATCGGTAATAATAAAGGAACAAAACACTTCCATCATTTGGATATGTTTTGTTCCCCTATCATATTTATATTACAAAAATGGTCCTAATTCCTTTAATGCCTGAAAACCGCCCTGTTTAATTAATCTGTCTGCCAGCTTACGCAATGTCTTATCACCCAGAAAGGGATAAAGGCCGGAACATATCATAGCAGATAGCTGGAGCATTTTGAAAGCAAGTAATAAGTAAAGTTAATTGTAATAATTTTATACCAAAATCACCATGCGGCAGCCCGGCTTTATCTTAAAACGCAAAATGGAGGTGTTCTGCACACCTCCATTTCGCTGTTATTGACTATTCATAATTAGCTGGAACCTAAACCAGCCGGATCCTTAATTTGCACTGGTCTGTGATTTTTTCTTTAATGCAACAAAGCCTGCTGCTGATAATGCAGCTAAAGCAAGGAAAGCAACTGTAAGGCCTACCGTTTCACCTGTCTTAGGAACATCTGTAGCAGCTTGTGCTGTATCGGTTGCTGCTGTGTCAGTTGCTGCTGTATCAGCTGCTGCATCGGTTGCTGCTGTATTATCTGCTGCAGCTTCCACTGCGTCTGCTACCGGCCATCCATCCTGAGGCTCAAGATATAACTTTGCTTCATTGGTAGAAGCGCCAAGATCATTAGCTGCGCCTTCTCCGCCAATAACTACCCAGATTTCGCCTGCATCTGCTGCTACGGCATCAATATTACTGGATTGAGGGGATCCGCCCTCTGCACTGAATACGAGATTTAACGGTACTTCTGTGTCAATAGTATAGGTATACCATCCATCAGCTTCAGCTGTCATAGCTGTACCAGGCCATACACCTGCTGTTTCACCATTATCACCCCAGTTGTAAACATTCAGGCTGCCCCATGCCTGACCATCCTTCGCATGAATGATGACCGAGCTTGCATCAGCTTTTGCTACCGGAGCATATACTCCTACGCAAAGAACTGCTGCCATTAATACTGTTAATGCCTTTTTCATAAATTTTCTCATACAAAAATCCTCTCTTTCTTTTATTAATCACAAGAGAATTGTAACCCCCAATTCGCTTGTTAATTACGTTACTCACATTACTTTCAGGACGAATTGGGGTTCCCCAACTTCGCTTGTTAAATACATTATTACATTACCTCCAGGGCGAATTCGGGTTCCCCAACTTCGCTTGTTAAATACATTATTACATTACCTCAAGGGCGGATTGGGTTTCCCAACTTCGCTTGCTAATTACATTATTACATTACCTCCAGGGCGAATTGGGTTTCCCAACTTCGCTTGTTAATTACATTATTACATTACCTCCAGGGCGAATTGGGGTTCCCCAACTTCGTCCATCTGCCTTATCCTCTAGGATAACTTATAATAACGTGCACTTCCCGCAGGTATCTTAACCGTAATACTTCCTTCTTTGATGTCCCATACTTCATCCCCGAGTAATTCCATAACCGTCTTGGATTCCCCAGTGACTACTCCATATTCCTGCTCCGAAGCAGTATTATTTATCACAACAAGGATGCTTTCCTTCTCATAGCTTCGCTTCATGACAAATAAATCATCCGTACTGCCAAACTCAACATTTCCATATTGCAATGCCTTTTCTGTTTTACGGATACGGATTAGCTTCTTATATAACCGGTAAAACTCCATATCCCAGTTTTCTTCTCTCCAGTCAAAGCCTTTTCGGCATCCTGGATCATGATTACCGGTCATACCGATTTCTGATCCGTAATAAGTACAGGGCATTCCTTTGTAGGCAAAGAGAAATGTCGCCGCATTCCTTAAGGCTTCTTTTCTTTCCCCAGCCGTATACAGGAAACGCTCCGTATCGTGACTATCCAAAAGATTAAGCATGGCTTCATTCACCTGATCCGGATAGCGCATCAGATAAGTACTAAGCTTACCTTCAAACTCCTTTGGTCCAATCTCGTTTCTTGCAAAATAATCAAGACATTGCTTCGTTACCGGATAATTCATAACACTGTCAAACTGATCGCCCATCAGCCAGGGTAAAGCATCATGCCAGTTTTCGCCGATGATGATGGCATCCTCTTTGATTTCCTTTACAAGTGTCCTGAATTCCCTCCAGAATCTATGATCTATCTCATCCGAAACATCCAGACGCCAGCCATCGATATTAAACTGCTCAGTCCAGTAACGTATGGAAGAAAACAGATATTCCTTCAGCTTCGGGTTGGAGGTATTCAGCTTAGGCATATAGCCGACATAGCCGAACATTTTATAATTCGGAGGGTCGGTTTTTACCGTATCCCCGTCAATGGAAAACCAGTCATAATACTGTGAGTCCTTCCCCTTCTCCGTAACATCGACAAAGGGTGGGAAATGATTGCTGCAATGATTAAACACAGCATCCAGGATGATCTTAATTCCTTTCTCATGTGCCTTGTCTACCAATTCATGAAATACCTTCTCGTCTCCGAAATAAGGATCTATCTCATAATAATTCACGGTGTCATATTTATGATTGGAGGGTGATGTAAATACCGGTGTCAGGTAAATACCGTTAATTCCCAGATCATGAAGGTAATCAAGCTTATCAATAATTCCCTGAAGATCCCCGCCAAAGAAGCTCTTCGGTTTCGGATCGTCATCCCAGCTGCAGATATACGGCGGAGAATTCTCTATATTGCCATTCTGAAAACGTTCTACAAAAATCTGATAAAATACAGCATCTCCAATCCATGAGGGCTGTTTATGTACATCAATCGGGTTGAGGTACGGATATTGGAAGAAGTAGCAATAAGCAAGTTCATCATTGAATTTTGTGACCATACCTGCCTCGGTATAGTATAAGATCTGCGAACCGTCATTGAGTTCAAAATAATATCCTATCCGGAAATCTTCCTTCTTGATTTCATATTGATAATAATCATAATAAAGATCCGTATGGATTTTACGCATTGGATGCTTTTGCTTCCTGTTATACCAGTCATATTTGTTACCAAAGATAATACTAACCTGTTCCATATCTCCCTTTGCGGTTCTTATGCGGATATGAAGTTCATCTTCCTTGTAGGCATAGGCATAATTACTTTTCGGGATATGGCATAATGCTTCAATATTCATTCATAGTCTCCTTAATCTGAGCTTGATTTAATTTTACGGCCAAGGTAATTTCTTCGTTTATCAAAATCACAATATTTTATAAATATAGTAACTTCTTATAAGTAATTAGTTTTACAATTACTTATGATTAACGCCTCCAATTACTCTGTCGTTAGTAACGTATTCCAATCCTCAACTGCTTTCGCTCTTCCCTGTGCAGGTGTAAGCTGACCGTCAAACACTGCCTGACAGGTCTGTGCGGAAATGGTCCAGAAATAGGATATTCTTGAAACAGAAGGCATCGGGTAGGAATTAGCAAACTGTTCCACAAAAGGTTTGATTAACTCATCCTCAGACAGACCCTTGACATTGCTGACTTCCTTCAGAGTCGTAATCTTATTAGCCTTCTCATACATAAGCCCTGCAGATTCATCCGATACCAGGTACTGGGCAAACAGCTGGGCAGCTATCGGATATTTGGTGTAGGCCGAAACATGGGCATTCTGAACTCCCGCGAAAGGGGTAAGTGCTTTTCCATTATAGGTTGGCAGCACAGTAACACCGAAGTTGACACCGCTGTCCTTGAAGGTCGTGATATCCCAAGGTCCCGATATCTCATAGGCAACCTTGCCATCGGTAAACTGGCTCTTCAAAAAGCTGACATTACCAAGGTCAATTGCGTTTATCGGCATGATTTCCTTCAGACTGCTGACTAGTCCAAGACCTTTTTCAAATTCATCCGTATCAAAGCCCGGATTATTGGCATCGGTTCCATCTTTACCAAACAGACTGAACCCATAGGCGCTCAGCATCGGGTAAATCTTATATCCATCTCCGACGGTCATCAGGAAATAGAATACATTGTTTGCCGGGTCATTATAACTCTTTGCTTTCTCAATGATTTCCTCCAGGGTAGTTGCCGGCTGGTCACCTACGATATCCTTATTATAAAACAGGCAGCTTGTTTCCAAGGATACGGGAACACCATAGAGCTTATTGTCATAAGTAACTGTTTTGATACCTACTTCATTAATTCTCTGCTTTAGATCAGCCGCAATACTGTCCTCCAAAGCCAGGAACAAGCCTGCTGATACACCATGCTGGAAGGAATCGTGCGGGCTCATGAATACATCTGCTCCCGTACCGGCCGGTCCGTTGAGTGCAATTTTATCAATTGCTCCAAGTCCAACTTCTTCAACAGTTACGGGCACCCCATATTCTGCTTCAAAATTGGCTGCCACCGCTTTACCGAATTCAACATCTCCGGTCCAATAGGTAAGCTTTGCCCCTTTCTCGGGGACCAGCGCTGTTACCTGCGGAGCTGCGGTTGCTCCGTCTGCTGTTCCGGTTACTGATGCCGTTGAACTGTCCGTTGTATCCCCTGCTTCCTGGGTTGCAGCTGCAGTGTCATCCTCCATTGGTATCTCACGCTTACAGCCACTCATAACGAATACCATGGATAATATTAATAGTACTGATAATAATTTACGTTTCATATCCCATCCTCCATGTTTTATTAGAGTATTACTCCTCATACAAATTAACCTTTATTGGCTCCTGCCGCTATTCCTTCCACCAGATACTTCTGGAACAGCAGATATAATATTGTGATTGGAACTGCAATCAATACCGTACCTGAGGCAAATTCGGTGAAATTAGCTGTTTCATTGCCTGCAATCATCGTATAAAGACCTACCGCTATTGTTCTGGTAGATTCACCTGTATAGAGCAGGTTCGGTAAAATGTAATCCATCCATGGCGTCATAAACTGGGAAACTGCACAGAATACAATGATTGGTGTTGACATTGGTATGATGATTTTAAAAAATGTATTCAGCTTTGAACTACCATCGATATAAGCTGCTTCATCCAGAGACATCGGAATTCCATCCAGATATCCCTTCACAAGCCAGACATTGTAGGGTATCGCTCCTGCCGAGTAGACAAGTACCAGGGAAAGCACCGATTTATTCAAACCAAAGGTCATAAACAACGTATAAATTGCCGTCATGGATAAGAAGCTCGGAAACATTGACAAAATCAGCATTGTCATCAGTCCTGCTTTTCTTCCCTTAAAGTTAAATCTGGATACTACCCAGGCGGTGACCATGATCAGTATCACGGACACAAAGGCATTTAACAGAGCTATCGAAAGGGAATTCTTAAACCAGATCAGGTAATCCGTATTCTTAAACAGGTTAAAGTAATTTTCCAGGGTTACGTGCTTCGGCAATAAGGTGGAGGACATTAATCCCTTTCCTTTATTAAAGGAAGACATGACGATCCAGATAACGGGGATGATTACGATGATACATACGATAATTAATTCTAAATTAACCAAAAACGCTTTTATTTTTCTCTTCATGCCCTACACCTCCTTAAATGCATTGGTTCTTTTGAAATTCCAGTAAGAAACAACAGCAATCAGTATGAATAGTATGATACACATCACTGCAGCCATATCGTAAATCTGGTGGTTCAAGGTCAGCTTATAAATCCAGGAAATCAGGATGTCCGTATCTCCGGCAAGCTGATAATTCGGATTGACCGGTCCGCCTTCCGTCAGGAAGTAAATCGCTCCAAAGCCGTTGAAATTACCGGCGAAATTCATTACCAGCAAAGGGCCGGTTGCCTTAAATACCAAAGGAAGCGTAATTTTACGAAATATATGATAGGAGCCTGCTCCGTCAATCTCTGCCGCTTCATATAAGCCCTTATCAATATTCGATAGGATACCCTGGATCATGATCATGAACATAGGAAAGCCCATCCAGAGGTTTACAAGGATTATTGTAATCTTTGCCAGAAGCGGGTCCGTAAGGAATGGGATCCTTTGATCCGTCAGGCCCAGTTTAATCAATAGCTGTCCCAGCGGGCCAAATTGCCCATTCAGCAGATTCTTGAATACCAGCAGGCTGATCATCTGAGGTATTGCCCACGGAAGAATCATAATGCTGCGGTAGAGAGACTTATGTTTTACAAACTTGCTGTTTAATAAAACAGCCTGAAGCATTCCCATAAAATATGTAGAAAAGGTGGAGCATACTGCCCAGATCAGGGTCCACAGCAATACGGATAAAAATGTATTGGACCAGATCGGAACTTTAAAGAGTTTAATAAAATTATTAAATCCTACCCAGTCTACCAGAGCTGCCGGCGGCAGATGATTTTTGTTATAATTCGTAAATGCCGTCAGAATTGAGAAAATGATGGGCATGACGATTATAAATAAAATCAGAAGAATGATCGGAGATAAAATGATGAAGGGGAAGAACTTTGTATAGGTAGTCTTCAGATATTCCTTCGTGGAAACATATATGCCTTCACTATCAATCTTTTTGCCTGTCTGATAGGCATCCTTAATATTCCATATATATATCATCAGGAAGAGCAACAGGACTAATACGGTAATGATGCCTCCAACCAGAAGTATCGTGGAATGATCACCGTTTCTGGCTCCCGCCTTTTCACCCAGTGTGATCAAGCCCCATATTCCCTTGGTAAAAAAGCCTCCATGAAGTCTCAAGCTGAACTTTGGTACCAGTCCGCAGAAATATTCAATCCAATATCCCGTTCTCAGTTCGATTCCAATGAATAAGATCTGAATCAGAAATAGTATTAATCCCTTAACCTTTTGTCTGCATACGAAGAATTGACCTCCACCCCATAGAAAAACAGACAGCAGCATAGCTTTTTTACTTTTACCCATTGTAGCCTCCATAATATCGTATCGGCTTAGTTTCTTTCAGCCGAATTACCTTATCTCTTTAACTAAGTCTAATTTATCATCTCAGACGAAAAATGTCAAGTCATATTGCACAATATATTCGTGTTTTTTCGTATTTATTTATATATTTTATACTACGTTTTACTTAAACATCATTTTGTTAAGTAAATCAAAAATAGCTCTAAACCAAATGTTTATCGGCATTGCAAGCACATTTCCCAAATAATTTCAGTAAATTAATTTTGTAAATTTTATCTGAGGAGGATGCCGATTGTATTGAAATCCTTCACTTCCCTGTGTTATGATACTGTCAGTAATATGTCTTCGAAAGGATCAAAGAGCCTTATGAAACAAGAAAAGATTACCATGAAGGATATCGCAAGAGAGCTTAATCTGTCTCTGGCTACCGTTTCCTATGTACTGAATCATTCTGAAAAAGAGAAAATCAGTCATGACACCAGAATTAAGGTTTTGGAAACTGCCAAGCGAATGGGTTATGTGCCTAACCAGACGGCAAAATCTCTTTTGAAAAGCAGAAGCAATTTAATCGGTATCATCGTAAATCTCAGCACCAATGCCTCCTCCTATATCAGGTACCAGGCCATGGATCTTGCCGGAGAGCTTCAGAAGCAGATTTATGGTGCCGGTTATGATACGATTTTATCCATAGCATATGAGCTGGAAGATATCCAGATTAAATATAAGCATTCTCTGGAAGCAGTTTTTATCATCGACGTCAGCGAAAAATCCTTACGAAAGATAACAAAGCATTATTATGTTCCGGTTATTTTCCTGGACTGTGATTTCGAAGAAGGACTTTTTTATAAGATACTTCCGGATTATACCTCCATTATACGCGAGGCAAAAAAACGACTGGAGGAGGAAAATCCCTTCCTTGTCATGGACTATATCATCAACGAGCGGATTAAGGAGCAGATTTCCGATCAGTTTCATAAGGATGATATCTTCATCCATAAAAGCAACTCCAATCTGAAGGAATTCTTAACCGGTAAAGTATCCAGAAAGGGAATTATCATCGGTGATTTGCTGGCAGTTCAGGTGGAAAGATACATCGACAACAGTAATATCCTTGTGATATCAACAAACAACGCCACTGATTTGTTACTTCCGGATACCAAGCGCATTACCGTAAGCAACCGACAAAAGGCCGAGGTAGCAATCGCCATTTTAAAGAAGCTGATTATCATGGATTATGATGAAAATTCACGTACGCAAATTCTGCTGTTACCGGATCCTCCGGTAGAATTAAATATATAACTCATGCTCTGATTGGATCATAATCGGACATGAATACGAGGCCGCTGCACAGCAAAATACCTTCCCTTAAGGAAGAGTATCCACCGATTGCAGCAGCCTCTTTTTTCATGTAGATCAACGTTCAATGCTCGAATTTAATCGCATTTTCTTATTATTTGTCGCATTTAGAAAACTATGACATATGATATATTAGGCCTTTGTAAATAAGGCCAGTAGTAATTAGCTTAGATTAAAGGAGGAATCATAATGTGCTTAGAAGAGCTTTGCAGATTAATCGGCCAGACTGTTACTATCTTTACTACCAGCGGCGGTGCTTCCGGCTGCGGCTTTACCGGGGTATTGTTAAGAGTTAATCCCTGTTTTATTACGTTAGTGAACAGGTTAGGCAGCGCTCCAACGAATCCACTCAGTGATGTTATCTGCAGTACCAGAAGAAGCAACAGGAGTATCAGTGATTTTACGGAATTCAGTGATGATATGGATATGGATGACCGATCTATCTTTACGGTAGGTTCCGTCTGCGATATACCAGTAGATAAGATTGCTGCATTCAGCCACAACGCAATTTAAGCTGCCGCTTCACGGCAGCACAAAAACCTGGAAGAACAAGGAGTGAGCACCATTGTGCGAACTCAGCAGTTTTTCCCGTGTGAAGATGCTTTTCTTCACACTTCCAGACATGATGCCGCTTGCGGCATCACAAACAATACCTGAAAGAAGTTTAAAATGAAATTCCAATGGATTTCATTTTGGAGTTCTTTCCAAGAATTTTGGTACTTACAAAATTCTTTTCACACTTTCGCCAAGCTTTGCTGGCGATTATCAAAACCTTTTTTAAAAGGAGGAATGTATATGTCCCATGGTTCTAGATGCAATGATCCCAATTTTGTTCGAAACATGTGTAGATTTATAGGTGAAACAGTTACGGTTTTCACAACCAGCGGAGGTGCTTCAGGCTGCGGCTTTACCGGAGTCCTGGTATTCGTCGATTGCAATATCATCCGTTTGGTTACTGACATCGGTGCTGCTCCAACGAATCCTCTTAGCAGTGTTATCTGTAGTGATTTTGATGACGACATGAGCCTAAGAGATTGCAGAGGTAGTTCCCGCAGCAACGAAAGTTTCCGCAGCAGTGATAGTTTCCGTAGCAGCAGAAGAAGCAACAGACGATCCCGTCAGGTAGGTTCTGTTGTTGATATACCGGTAGATAGAATTGCAGCTTTCTGCCATAATGCAATAGGATAAGTGTTACGTATGATAAATACAGATTAGGCCGCTGCAAAGTATGATTTCTATCTGTTTAGCAACAGAAACCCAGGAGGTGTGAGCTCCCTCAGAAAGCATCTTATGACTTTGCAGTAGCCTGTATTCATTATAATATCGTTCCGATCTGTGGTAACATCTTAAGAATATCCGACATTCCATTATGACATGCCATAAATTCGTTGCTCAGATCCCTGCCCGAATATAAGCCAAAATGAGTACCTCCGGCCCACCGGATTGCATCGGTCACGTCATACACATTGCCATTAACAGCAACATATGCCGGTTTTCCGTTACTTCCATCGTTATCCGCTAATTCCTCCGGGCTTATTACCCTTAATTTAGGCTCCGGAGCCGGTATGCAATTCACATTGCTTCCAGGCGGTGCCTGCAGTCCAGGCTCCCCCACCACTGGATCCGAATCATTTTGTCTGGTCTGAGCCGGATTTCCCTGCTGCAGCTGCATTGGTGCAATTGCTTCATTATTATCAGTACGATTGCTGTATGATTGTATGAAATTAATCATATCACTGATCGCTTCATCGATCTGAAGCTGGAAATAATTCTTTTGATAAATTGAAGTCGAAAATACCTGCATCTGGCTATAATGACATATTTCCTTTATATAATCATATAGAATCCTTCTTAATTCAAATTCATCCATGATAAGCACCTGTTCCCAACTTATATAATATCATCCCTTTTATGTAATTACAGTCCGGTAACCAAGGCTAATACTTCCCTGGCAATATGTTTTACCTTACCCTTTAGCTGAGGACTGAGCTCACATAGAAAGTCAATCTCCGCTACTTCTATCGCCAGTATCATTCCTTCCAATCGTCGAAAATACAATCCTAGCAAATCAGGAAATCGGATGTTATGCTGCTCCATATTGTCTTCTGCCCTATAGTCCCATAAGGAAAGCATGGTAATCTCACCCGGCATTTTCCCTAAGCTTGCTGCATCCAGAAGAATCAGATAATCCTCATCCTTTATCATGGAAATACAATAAAAAGGATCTGTTTCACCATAGATTACTTCAATCCCAAGTCTAAGAAGCTCTTCCTCCAATTCATGGGCAACCGCTATAGCGATACCGTCATCCTCCATCAGAATATTTCCCATAGCAATCAGTTTTCTGCTCATACCGGCAATTCAATCGTGATACGATCCCCGTTCCTTCCAATCAGGTGCGTCGCACAGGATACGCAGGGATCGAAGGAACGCACTATCCGGCCGATTTCAACCGGACTATTGATATCTGCTATTACCGTACCGATTAACGCTTT
Source organism: Mobilitalea sp. (assembly GCA_035564175.1). Taxonomy (GTDB): domain Bacteria; phylum Bacillota; class Clostridia; order Lachnospirales; family Lachnospiraceae; genus Mobilitalea. The sequence continues at coordinate 10,788 of DATMUM010000266.1, read as the reverse complement.
CTCAATTACCCCAGGATTGCCGTCTGCATCCTTCGGTGACAGATTCCAGTTCGAAGGAGTAATGATACTGTAATGATCAATTACTTTGTTACCAATACTGATCCAATGACCGAGGGACCCTCTGGTTGTATCTACCAAACCGGCTCCCTGCGAAATATCCGGGATGCTAAGCCTGCGCTGGCCGTTTGGCAGCAGTTCCAGAAGATCCGTAAGATTATTCATTATGTTCAGGATTTTCTCTGTTTCCAGCATTCTTGCATAAATTCGGTCCATACAGGAGTGTCCGCCTTGATAATTACCCGAAATCAGCATTCTTGCCAGTGGGCCTACCTCCATTGGATTATTTGCATATCTGGGTGCCTTGATGAAGGTATAGGCATCTTTCTTTTCAGGATTTACCTCATCCGCCTCATTACTGCTGTTAAACCAGGCATAATTAACCTGTTTTGTTATGTTATCCGGTGAAAACTCCTGTAATTCTCCGTTCATCAGTACACCGGGGCCAACATAATGAATACTCTCCTCTGCATTGTCAAAAACCCCGTAACTAAGGAAATTGGGATAGGAAATCCCCATTTCGTAATAATCCGGATAATAATAGGCAATAACCTCTGTATCCTCCCTCATAACCGTAGAGACAAAGGTCAGAAGCTGCCGTATGTAGGAGCGTACCTTCACTATTTTATATGCTGTGAGATCTGACACTACACCTCCGGGAAATATACCATGGTGATGCGGTGCCTTAGCACCTAATACAGCCTGCCCCTCATGAGCAAGCATACTGAACTCAATTCCCTGCCGGTAGTGTTCCTGAAGTCTTGCCGTTCCTTCCTCCGGTATCCTAAAATCCGAATATTGTTCCACATTGACGATCGGCGGACTGGTTATTTTAACAAAGCATGGCATTAGCATCAGATAGAAATGCCTCAGATGATTTTGTACAAATTCAAAGCCATGTATAATCTCCCTCAGGTATTTATCATTATTCGATGTATAGACATGTAACGCATCCTCCAGTGCTAAGGTCGATGCAAAAGAATGTGCCGCCGAACAGATCCCGCATATCCGCTCCGTAAAGAATACCGCATCCAAAGGCTGCCGTCCCTTAAGCATCGTTTCGAAGCCCCGGAACAGAAGTCCTTTCGCCTGAGCATCAACAATTGTATTCTGATCAAGCTCTGCGCTGATTTCTAAAAAACCGCTAATCCTGGTAATCGGATCTATCGTTATTCTCTGTGTCATAACATCTCCCTTCCACCGACTGCTGCGACAATTACTTAATATCTGACAAAAGGCTCCATTCCATCCGGGAAAAAAGCCTGTGCACAGCCGATACAGGTTGCATTGTTTCCAATGGGCCAATTAACATAGCCGTTCCATTTTCTTCTGGGACAATCCGTTCTTGTTACAGGTCCTCTGCAGCCTAAGCGGAACATACAGCCAGGCTCACCAAGGGCAGCAGCGAAATTACCTGCTTCAAAAAAGCCCCGCCGGGTACAGTTATCATGAATTGTCGTTCCATAGAAAACAGATGGTCTGCCGTCACTGTCAAGCTCAGGCATTCCGAAGGACACCAGATGAGCAATTGTACCGATGATCCAATCCGGGTGACAGGGGCAGCAGGGCAGGCGAATGACTGTCCTGTTCAATACTTCCCTGACACTTCTGCAGCCAGAGGGGTTTGGTCTGGCTGACGAGATACCGCCATAAGAAGCACAGGTACCGACAGCGATCACATATTTTGCCTTCGCTCCAGCTAATTGCACTGCTTCATAGGCTGTTATTCTTTGTCCATGATAATAGGCTACAATCGTATATACTCCATTATCCTTGGTTGATACGGCACCATCGACCAAAAGGATAAATTCCGTATTCAGCGTCTCTAAGAATTTATCATAGGCGGCTTCCCCTTCCTCTCCCATGATACTATTGTCATAAGTAAGGTTTACTATACTGGTTAATACCTCATAAGCATTCGGATTACTACTATTCAGGAAAGATATTATGTTACCGGAGCAGCCGGAGGTCTCTAACCATATCGCATTCATCTTTGTTTCGCTTTGGTTCATCACCCTCAATACGGCTTCCTCGGCCAGCCTTTTCGCTGTCATCCTTTTACCATCAGTAAGCGGACAAGCCATGTGATCTTCCACCGAATCCCCCCCAGATAAAAACCATATTCATTAATTTATATCTGTAAAGCATGGTTTTTATGCAATAAAATTAGTTTATTTTACTGCTGTTTTCCAGTGATAATATCACAGAGAACATCAGCTGTCTCTGTTTTAATCCAACAAAATGAAATAGAAGATGAGCCACCTGCCCAATTACGAAAAATCCCCTGCGGTCTACCCTGTACGGCGTATTCCTTGGCCTTTTGCTCGCTTTGGCATAGGAATTGCCTTCAATTATTACTATATTTATCCATATCGATATAATTTACTTACTTTATTTTGTGTTTCATATTGTATCACTGTGAAGGACATGGTAGAATAAATGTAAATCTTGTCATAATTTGATTTATTTGATAAATTAATCCTCAAACTTCAGATAGAAATATGTAAATTTATGTATTATTTTGAGTGCTCTCGGAAGCTCTATGTAGGCGGATTTGTGTGAAATTCAGATATTTCGCAAATTTATCAGGCGTACGCGGAGAAGACGTTGAATAAATAAAGCAGAATATTGCAGCAAAGATGCACGCAGCAGGCAAACCGTGAGTGCTTACTAAGTATGGGGAGGTATTTCATAATGAAAAAATTTAAACTAGTAAATCTTAATGGCAACAGAACGCAATCTATCATTCTTCTGCTGGCAGCCGCAGTACCCGCTTTCTCAATTCTTATCGCTATCTTGGGTATTTTAAGTGGAACTGTATTTCATTTTATTATTCCATTTGCCCTGGTGCTCGTTATCGCATCAACCGTTTATCTATTCATCCTGTTAATCCAGTTTTTCAAAGGAATCAGCCTGATCGACCAGAATGCGGTTATATTATCCCAAGGTAACCTTAATATCAGTGATATTATAGCCGAAAAGACCAAAGGTCTTGAAATTCTCACATCTTCTTTTAACGATATGAAGAGAAATCTTCTTAGTTATATTGAATCTACCAAAAGTAATGTCATTATTTTGTCGGATGCAGTTGACAAAGTTACGAAAAGTATCGATATGACCTATACGGGAAATGAACAAATTGCCGCTAATATGTCCATCGTTGCCGAGAAGGCTCAGGAACAGCTGAAAATAGCAAAAAGTACTCTGGAGGGCATTGAAAAGGTAAGTCTGGGAGCCAGCAAGATTACCTCTACCCTGGCTAATATTGAGGGCTTTGTGGAAACCACCGTGAAGCTGACCTCCGATGGAGCCCATAATCTGGATAAATACAACGATCAGATGCAGAATATTTCAACGAACCTCGAAGACACCTCTAATTTTTTAGCAACCCTGAATTCCCACCTTTCCGAAATCAATCAGTTCGGCAGCCTAATCATGAATATTACCGGTCAGCTTAACCTTCTATCCCTGAACTCCCAGGTAGAAGCTGCCAGAGCAGGTGCAGCCGGCAGAGGCTTCTCCGTTGTTGCCCAGGAAATGAACAAGCTGTCCGCAGCTACAAAGGACAGCGTTACACAGATTAATAAGCTGCTCACGAATATTTTAAAGAGTAATGCAAAGGTAAGTGAAAGTATCAATAACGTTACCGAAAGCTTCAGCAACAGTAAAGAAATCTTTGTAACAGTAAAGGAATCCTTCTATACCATTAATAATAACGCAAATATTTTAAATTCCGATATTAAAGAGGTATATGAAGAGTCCCTCATGATCAGTGAGAATACCAAGGAAATCAGCAAACAGGGAGCCTCACTTCACGATTCCTCCAACGAAATCTCCAGCATTACCCAGGATGTTGCTGCAGTAACCGAGGAAGAGCTTGCTGAAAATGAAGAAATCAACAGCCAGGCTATCTCTCTTAAGAAAATGCTCTCCAGTATCGAAAGTCTGCTGAAGAGATACAAGACCTCCGTTGCACCTGTAAGCCAGGCAAGTAACAAGCATCTGAAGCTTATCATGATGAGCCCTATTGACCATCCTTTCTGGTTATCCGTAAGACAAGGTGCTTTATATGCTCAAACTGAGCTGAAGGGCAAGAATCTTGACGTAGAATTCATTGGATTTGAGAAAGTGGATCAAACCTTTATTAATACACTGAATGAGAAAATCGAGGAAGGCTGTGACGGTCTTATTTTACCCGGATTTATTAATGGAATTGAGAAGTGCGTAGAGAAAGCAGATCTTAAGAAAATTCCGGTTATGGCTTTCAACTGCGATTTCCCTGATGGCACAAAACGTCTTTCCTATTTTGGTCCGGATGTTCGAGCAGCCGGTGCATTAGCAGGTGAAATGTTGGCTAAGGGTATTGAAGAAGCCGGAGAAGTAATCATATTTAAGGGTGATACAAAGTCCGCAATCAATATCCAACGAAGAGATGCAGCTGTAGCCCAGTTGGCAAAATACAAGAACATCAAGATTATTTCTGAAGTAGATGATATGGTATCCAGTTCACAGGTAGCTAAGAAGCTGAAAGAGACTCTGTATTACTTACCGAATGTAAAGGGTATCCTTTTCGTCAGCGGTGGTGCTACCGGCGCAGCCAGAGTAATTGAAGAAATGAACCTGATTGGAAAATTAAAGGTATACTGCTTCGATTACGACGATGAGATATTAGGCTTAATCAAGAAGGGCATTGTACATAAGGCAATGGGCCAGGATCCTTTCGGCCAAGGTCATGACCCGATCATCTATCTCTATAATTATCTGGTAGCAAATGAAGTTCCGGAGAATATTACTTATACCAGAACGGAAGTTATTGATGGACATAGTGTTGCTGAGTAAATAGAGTTATAATTAAATATTAAGAATAAAAACAGGCATCTATATGAAGGGATGTCTGTTTTTTTATACATCTGAAAAGATAGAGCAACAAATAATAAATTGCAGTGAGCCGGAAAACATACTGGTGTTAGACTGTGGAACCGGGCTTGAAGTTGAACGGATCAGGCACTGCGCTACTGTAACAGCAATTGACATTTCTGAGGAAATGCTGGGAGAATTAAAGAAAAAGCAATTGCAGCCACAGGTTAGGTTAATCCCGATTTTAGGCTCCTATTTCGAGTACCCCTTTGGAAAGGGAACCTATGATCTGGTTCTCTCAACCTATTCTCTTCATCATTTAACGAAAGAGCAAAAATCTCTGTTATATCAGAAGATATTTGAAGGATTATGGCTGCTTTATCAACGGTGATACGGTATTAAGTGATAAAGACTTGGAATTAAAGCTTCGAAAGGAAGCCAACGATATTTATCACCGGGAAAACATACCCTGCGGAAGTTTACATCTCGATATCCCGCTAGCACTTGAAACTGAACTGGAGCTTCTGTCTGCTGCCGGTTTCCGAAGGACTACCTTGGAAAGGCGATGGAGCAACACAACTGTTATAAAGGCCTGTAAATAATAACATTATCGTATCCTTTTAGAAATCCATAATAGGCGCTGACATAAGAAGAAATGAAAAGTCTATTTCGATGACTTTCATTTGCCCCTGTAACAGCGCCTATTTCTTTTAAGTTTTGCGGTATGACATGCCAGGACAATTATAACTCAAAAGAGCCGGCATATTATTATCGAAAGCAATAGCGTTGCTATGTCTGTTCATCACAGGGAACTAACGAAATGTCCTGCCTTGTGCCACCTTGACTATAAAAGCACTAACCTGAAATTTCTAGTCCCTGGAATACCAGTCCTTTAATACTTCTTCTGCCTTCTTTAAGTGAATATCAAAGCCTTTATTTACCTTGGCTTCCTCTACGGTATCATAAATCTCCGTACTCCAATCCCACCAGAATGCTCCTGCAAACCAAGGCTCCGAATGGAAGGCAGTCAGACAGGAGTCATAGAAGTTAGCCTGCTCCTCTTCACTGTATTCGAATTCCGTGTGAGTGAAATCCCAGGGCATCATAGCACAGCCCTTTGCACTTCTGCAGCCGATTTCCATAAAGATGATCTGTTTTCCAAATTTCTCACTGAGCTTCTTCATATTAGCCCCGACCTTCTTCCAGACCTCAAGCATATTCTCCTTGGAATCTCCAGGAATCTTACCAACCTTAAAATAAGCGCTGCTTCCAATATAATCGACTGCATCAAACCACTTTACTTCATTTTCTCTTCCGTGGTTCGTATTATAGGTAATAGGCCCATGGTAGATTTTCCTGATCTTCTTAATCAGATTCCGCCAGTGCTCTTCCTTGCGTTCGGCTCCACTCATCTCGCACCCAATACAGAACATCTCACAGCCGGTATCCTCAGCTATCTCAGCATAGTGGCATAAAAAAGCGCTATAATGCTCAAACCACTGATCCCAATACCGATCCTTTCCCATCATATCACTATCCGGAAAATCAATCAAAGCACGCCACATTCCATCCTCACAATTAATCACCGGTTTTAAGCAGACCTTCACACCTTTATCGTGAGCTCTGTTCACAGCAAAAATAATATCCTTATCAGTAATGCTGTAACGATAATCAAAATATATCTCAGTAGAGGAAAAGCTTTTCTGTGTAATCGAAAAAGCCAAACACATCCAGTTAATTCCCAAATCAAACAACAGATCCTGAGACTTCATCGCCATCTCCGTACGATAAATCCCCCTTCTGCATCTCCACCCATAAGTAAATCCCTTAATCCACATATGAAAACTCCTTTCCAAAAACCAAAATCAATCAAGTTAAAATCATACTATCCAACTAACGCTTATGAAATGATTCAAGATTTTTTCATTTCCTCCTTGTGGTCATTTGAATTTTTCATAAATGAAATTTGATAAAATGCAAAAGTTCACAAACAGCAATTACTCATTACCTTCATAACGTAAATCATAATTTTGTGGGATGGTATGTTGGGTTTGGCGCAGACCGGCCGACCTAGGGGCTCATGCTTTGTCAAGACTCTGAAAGAATGTTGTTCCAATGGACAACATTCTTTTACGCCCAGAGGCTTGTAAAAAGCATCCCGACGGGAGGGAAAGGCAAGTCAAACCCAACATACCATCCCACGAAATTATAACACTACGTAACCCTTTGTTAATTGCCCATTCCACAACCTGATCCTTTGTTAATACCCATTTCACTACCTAAACCTTTGTTAATACCCACCCCACAACCTGATCCTTTGGTAATCCCCCCGCACACTACCCGAATAACGTACACCCCATTGCCTTCAAGCTTACAATCCTTGCCCGGATATCCTCTTCAGAGCATTTAAAGTACGAAGCAAGACAAGGGATGCAAAGATATTCTTTTGCACCCCTGTTCACAAGTCTCAAATAAATCGCAATCTCATCGCGTACTAATCTCTTATTACATTGTTTACAATACTGATTAGAATCACACATTATAATTTAACCAACTCTGCCCTGAATACTTTACATTGATGAGGTTCCAGTTTACAGGTATAATTCTCGGTGAATACACCTGCATCTTCATGTTCCCATAAATTTCTTAATTTAAGTCCATAGCCTGCTGAGCTCGGAAGCCCCATATCCCAGAACTGAAGGGAACCTTCGCCGTTAGAATCACCCATGTTGAAGAAACCAATACCATAAGTTCCATCGGACATCGGCTTGATATAAATTTTAACATCGGCATTATTCCACTGCTCCATGCTGTAGGACTGACGTCCTTCCGGATCCTGGTTCAGTGCGATCACTTCCTTATTCAGAAGGATTTCCTTCGTCTTATCGTTCATCTTACGGATATCACAGCCAATCATCAGAGGTGAATTCATCATACACCATAAGGAGAAGTGAGTCTTATATTCCTCGTCAGTACATCCACCAAGGGCAACATTACCCTTGCCATACATACCAACAACCAGCATGTCAATATCATTATAGCAGTAAGGAGCACTGTAGCATTCCTTGTTCCACTGGCTTAATGCAAGTCTCTTTATCGATTCCCAGTTATCCTGGATATCACCGGTGGAGCGGTACATATGTGCCTGAGAAGCGCGAATCCATTCATAGGAATTATCATTTCCCCAGTTGCAGGCGCTGAATAATATCTCTCTGCCGCAGTTTCTCAAAGCCATACCCATTCTCTTATACAGAAGATGTCCGGGTATATTGTGCGGTTTATAGCAATAATCATATTTGAGGAAATCTACTCCCCATTCTGCAAAGGTCTTCGCATCGGTGAACTCATGCTCTAAGCTGGAGGGGTGTCCGGCACAGGTCATAGTTCCAGCGCAGGAATACATACCGAATTTTATTCCTTTGGAATGTACATAATCTGCTACTGCCTTCATTCCATTCGGAAACTTGTTCTTATCAGGAACAAGAAGACCATTCTTATCCCTCTTCTTCTCTGACCAGCAATCATCGATAACCAAATAATCATATCCTGCTTCCAACAATCCAAGATCGACCCACATATCTGCAGTCCCTTTGATTAAGTCCTCAGATATCTCCCATCCGAAGGTGTTCCAGGAATTCCATCCCATGGGCGGTGTTTGTGCTAACATAATTGTACTCCTTTCAAATCATAAGCTTTCTCTGATAGGTATTATATAAAACATCCGATATAATGAAAATGTCCATAATTATATATTCACATGTATATTATATAGATTAGGATAATCTCATTAACTATGCCGTTATAATACAGGCCAGGTAAAATTCTTTATCAAACTATGCCGTTATAACAGAAGCCAGGTAAAATTCTTTATCAAGGGCTGCCTGCGTGATGACTATCTCAATTGTATGGAGCCTAACCGTATCATAAATAGCAATATCCTGAAGATATAAGCAGTCACCCCAGGTCTCTTCAAAATTCGCATCAAGAATTACTGCCTCCTCTTCCTTACCATCTATGATGGCCTTGGCAATGGGAGCCGGATGATTGGCATACTTACGGTATTGGATGGAAATAGCTGCTGCCTCCACTTCAAACCGAATATTGCTTCCTGCTGCTTTCGCAGACCAGCCGTTACGGAAATAATTCCAAGGATCACTATATACTTTCTCATCCTTTACAAATCCACCAAGCTGAGGATCTGTATTTTTATTATATCGGCGAAGTGATGTAATGTATTTGTTTGCTGTTAACGGCTTGGATGGCATCTGATATTCCCCCGTGCAGGTATCTCCACGGCTTACGGATTCATAGATCTTCTCCAGCAGATGAATAATAACACCCGCAACCAAAGAATGGCCAAAATCATTCGGATGCAAATTATCCCCCGATATATCTGTGTTAAGAAGTGTTCCTTTCTCTATCTCCGCATAAATACTTTCCTTGATGCTTACAATAGGCAGATCATAATACTTCCCAACCATATTGTGAATTCTCTGGGCATTGTGTCCGTCATCATAGAAAACATTATTGAACATAAATAATCCCGGCTTTTTCGGATGAAGTAAGATCTTACGGATCAAGCCTTCAAAGGTTTCCATAAATAGGTCACTATCCGTATCGTTTACACTGAATTCAGCAAATACCATATCCGGTTCCGTATGCAACAAATCCTGATCCACTCTTGCGACACCAAATTTGGAGGTAGTCGCTCCGACACCGGCATTCATATATTCTACCTTGCTCTGCCCAAACTTCTGCTTCCACCAGGAATAAACCAGATACGCATAGCAGGTCTCTGGAGTTGTCGCTGCTGCTCCGGCTGTGATAGATCCTCCGATGAAGCCAACCTTAATGGCTTCACCGGAGATTGCTTTCTTCATTACTTTTTGAATTCTTTCCGTATTACCGACATGAATGATGCCTCTGTCGAATTCTTCTTCCAAATTCATAGTCTCAAATTTACTGTCCATTTATTTTATTCCTTACATAATGCCGATGCTCTTGTCATCTGCGGACGCATTATCATTTGATCTAATATAATCGATGATAGTATCAACTGTTGTAAATGCCAAACCAACATAACTGTCAGCTGCTCCATAATAAATCGCAATTCTTCCGGTATCAGCATCAGTAAGAGCTGCACAAGGGAATACTACGTTAGCAACAAAGCCTCTCTCCTCGTACCAGGTCTCAGGCGTAAGAATGAAGTTATTGCATCTGTACTTCACGATGGAAGGATTGTCAATATCAAGGATACAAGCACCCATGCTGTATACATAACCGTTGCAGGTTCCGGTAACACCATGATAGAACAGCAACCAGCCTTCGCTTGTTTCAATGGGAGCTGCGCCGCCGCCAATCTTAAGAGACTGCCACCACTGACTGTAACCTCTTGACATAACATGCTTGTGCTTACCCCAGTAAATAAGATCTGGGCTTTCACTTATGAATACATCACCAAAGGGTGTGTGTCCGCTGTCGCTTGGTCTTGATAATAGCATAAAGTTACCATTGATCTTCCTTGGGAATAATACACCGTTTCTGTTAAACGGAAGGAATGGATTATCAAGTCTTGTAAATGTCTTAAAATCCTTTGTCTTTGCCAAACCTAGTGCTGCACCATAAAAATCAGTACACCAGATGATATAATATGTATCCTCCACCTTGATCAAACGGGGGTCATATGCATAGCGAGGCATGAAAGGCTCGCCGTTTTCATTGGTGAGCGGAATCTTATTCGGCTCGTAGGCCCAATGGATTGCATCCTTACTATATCCTAAATACAAATGAGGAACACCATCAATCTGCTCTCCACGGAATACGCCGATATATTCTCCGTTGTAAGGAACTACTGCACTGTTAAATATACGGGCA
>DATMUM010000265.1:0-103648 GCA_035564175.1 Mobilitalea sp. | reverse complement strand
AGGCACGTCTGGCGAGATTATGCGCATTGCTGCTTCTTCCCTTCTTTATTGAAGCAATGCAATTTGTCTTCCTGCGCGCATACTGTGATATTGATGACTTAATCTATGCCTTCATCGGCGGATTAATCGGATCTCTTCTGTACTATCTGATCAATGTCATCTTTCGTGCAATCACGGGTAAAGATTTTCTTATGAAGGAAACAAGTTACCGTTTTTCAAATAGTAATCTGCATTTTTAAAAAAAGGTTAAGGTACGATAAGCCGGATTCGGCTGATGCTACCTTAACCTTTTTATTTTATATGGAATTCCAGAATTGTGTAAGCAGGTTCTTCATCGTATATTGATTTACAGCGACGTTGGGAAACCACTCTTTCGGAAAAAGATTATAATACTGTTTCTGTGTGAAGCGTTCATCCAGAAGAAGAATTGCCCCCCTGTCCTCCTTTGTCCGGATTACTCTGCCTGCGGACTGCAGAACCTTATTCATACCGGAATACAGGTAAGCATAGTCAAAGCCATTGCCATTCTTCTCATCAAAATATCCCCGGAACAGCTCCCGTTCATTGCAGACCATCGGTAAACCGGTTCCAACGATGACTGCACCGATCAGTCTGTTATTCTTTAAATCTATTCCCTCACTGAAAATGCCTCCCATAACACAGAAACCAATTCTGCTGCTTGTCGGTTCATCAACAAATTCATCTAAGAATAATTCCTTTTCTTCTTCCGTCATACTGCTGCTTTGCGATACCAGCCCTTCCAGCTCCCCGGCGGCTAATTCCTCGATTGCCTGCATCATCTGGTAGGAAGGGAAGAACACCATGTAATTACCTGTTCTTGCTTCGGTAAAATCTTTAATATAATGATATATTTTCTGGTATTCCTTCTCATTACGGCGGGTATACTTCGTACTGACGTCATTGCCGATCATAATCAGACGGTTCTCCGGCAGGAAGGAGGATGGAGCGTAGACCGCGTAATCCTCTTCTTTTTTCCCACCCAGCTGTTCCATGTAATAATTAATCGGTAGGAGGGTTGCAGAAAATAGCACGCTGCTTCGGCCTTTCTCCATGCAATTCCACAGATTCTTCGAAGGATCCATGCATTGCAGCTTCAGCCGGAAGCGGTCCTCCTCATAATCGGCATAGATCGTATATTTATCATCATGGATTTCATACATATTAAGGAAATGCCGGATATCCAAATACAGTCGGATAATTTCTTCCTTTCCTTCTGTGATAAAACCTTCCTGCAAAAATGTCTCATATTCTGTCATCATGCTGATTATATGCATCACAAAACCATCAACATTATCCAGTACCTCAAATTCATCGCAGTCTCTTTTCAACTTCAGAAGATCATTATTACAGTAGTCAATCAATTTTGACAGCTTTGAGCTCTTATCCTTGATCAGCCGCTTAACCTCCAGAAAGTCGTCCTTATACAGTATAGCACTGTACATTTCCCTCGCACGATCCACCAGGTTATGTGCCTCATCTATTAAGAATACATAATCACACGGTTTCTCATTCATAAAGAAACGCCTTAAGAACACATTCGGGTCAAAAACATAATTATAATCACAAATGACCGCATCCGACCAAAGGGTTACGTCCAGTCCCATCTCAAAAGGGCATACGCAGTGCTTCTCAGCATATGCTGTCACATGATCCCTGGAAATATCATTTTCATTCGTCAGCAGATCAAATACCGCATCATTGACACGGTCATAGTACCCCTTAGCTCTGGGGCAGGACCCCGGATTGCAGTCCGGCTTGTCCAGAATACAAACCTTCTCCTTTGCCGTAATCGTAACTACCTTCATATCCAGACCATGACTGCCCAGAATCTTAAAGGTATCCTCTGCCACAGTCCGGGTAATGGTTTTCGCCGTCAGATAAAATATCTTCTCTACAATACCTTCCCCCATAGCCTTTACCGTAGGAAATACCGATGATATCGTCTTGCCGACTCCGGTTGGGGCCTCGATAAATAGCTTCTTCTTACGAAGGATTGTCTTGTATACTCCGGTAACCAGATCCTTCTGTCCTTCCCGGTATAGGAAGGGAAAATCCATTGCCTTAATCGCTGCGTTGCGCTTCTCGGTCCATTTGATCTGCCAGGCAGCCCATTTCGCATATTCATTCACCAGATGGTCAAACCATACACTCAGCTCATCATAAGTAAGAGTCTCTTCAAAATATCGCAGCATCTCCGTTTCCAGATTGCAATAAGTCAAGCGGATGCCAATCCTGCTATAATCATATTTGGTCGCATAGATATAAGCATAACACATGGCCTGGGCACGGTGAACCCCGATGGGCTCCGTCAAATGGGACGGCTCCATATAGATGCCTTTGATTTCATCAATCACAATCTCAGGAGGGTTAGATTCCTCCTCTTCAAAAATCAATACGGTAAAGTCTTCCTTAATTGTATTACTATTATTGATTACACCATCTGCCCTTCCTTCGATGGTTAATTCAAAGGTTATATCATCACGGGTAACAGGAACTGTAATACTGAGTGGTACCTCTGCAGTATAATTCGCTCCCATCTGCTTTTGCAGCTTACGATGGAGTTTGCCTCCAGCCTGCATTGCATCCGGATCACTCCTGGTCTTGGTATTATCCAGATCTCCGGAGCACAGGATAAACTCAACCAGTCTTCGTACAGATATTCTTATGTTTTTCGTTTCTTCCTGCATCTTACTGCTCCTTCGCCAAGAAAAAAGCATCCTATCATGAAAGATAAGATGCTTATGATTTATTTAACATTATAGCACAAACATATGTTTCTGCCAAGTAACAGAACATGTTATTCATGTTATTCACGGTAGATTGATACATTATGGGAAAATGCTATGGTACATTATGGGAATCTCCATGGGTTGGAGGTCGAAAAATCAGTTCATTTTATTAGAAGGTATTTCTTGGAAATTGTGTTAATTTAAAGTTTTACTACTTGCATTTTTTACCTCAATCTGGTACATTCTAGTTATATTCCTCTTTATTTTTTCAGGGGCATACAAGATGGGTTTACAAATAAGTGAAGCTATAACACATGACATATTAACCCACTAATCTCATGTATTCACTTTGATGGAATTCACTTGGCATAAAATATAAAAAGTGAGGTAGTATTATGAGCGAGCATAATCACGGTTGCGGCTGCGGACATGATCACGAGTATGAACATGATTCAATTACATTATCATTAGATGACGGTACAGAGTTAAATTGTATTGTTCTTGACATTTTCTCTGTAGATAACAAGGACTACATTGCACTTCAGCCGGAGGAAGGCGAGGAAGAGGACGATAACGTATTCTTATATCGTTATATCCAGGAAGATGACGGAGAACCCCAGCTTCTTAACATTGACGATGATGATGAATTCGAAGCAGTAGCTGATGCATTTGAAGAACTGTTAGATTCACAGGATTATGATGATATGTTCGATGAAGAACTCGAGGACGAAGAAGAAGAGGAATAATTTCTTGACTGGCTCTTAGATAAAGCTTTCTATATGATTATAGAAATCGGACTGAGTAAAAAGCGTGTTGCATAATTTCTTTGTTATGCACACGCTTCTTTTTATACCATTCATTTGTAAGTCTCTTTTCAGAATAACCTTTCCTTACCTTAATTGGATGAAATGAATTATTGTTTTAACTTATCCTGCTTCTCTTCCTGGATTTCATCAATAAAGCGGGACCACTGCATCACCTTGTTATAACGTTCCTTTGCACTGAAAATATATAAAAGCTCCTTTGCCCTTGTCATGGCTACGTAGAAGAGCCTTCGTTCTTCCTCCAGATCCGCTGCGAGGGCAGCTTTTTTATGCGGTGTTATTCCTTCATTCGCATCAATAATAAATACCGTCTGAAATTCAAGGCCCTTCGAGCTGTGCATGGTGGCAATCATTACACTGTCATGCTTACGTTCTTTATTCTCTGCAGCCTGTCTTTTGAGTTCCTCCTTATATTCCTCCATATGAGTAAACCAGGCATCATAGGTCTTGAAATCTCTGGCGCTTTCCTGCAGTTCATCCAGTATATCAATCAGCTCTTCAGGCTTTATTTTTCTTAAATCCGCATATTCCTTCAGATAACCCTCATATCCAATTCCCCTTCGGATATAATTCACTGCTGCATAGGGATTCATCCGGCTAAGAAGCGACAGATCATATTCCAACTGGTCAATTCGTTCCAGTACCCAGTTTTTATCCTCATAGTAATCCTTCACCGCCTCCAGATCCACTTCAGTGCTGTCAAAGCACTCCCTGCTGATATAGCGCTTCGGCCTGTTGATAATCTGAAGATAAAGACTGCGTTCCGCCTGCCCCATCGCAATCCTGATATAACTGACGATATCGGAAGTAATCCAATGGTCAAAGAGGTTTGGCAGCGCATCCTTCATCTGAAATGGAATATTATATTCCATCAGCTTATGGATTAAAGCACCGGAACCCAGTGTGGTACGAACCAGAATTGCCATTTGAGACAAGGGGTAACCTTCTCTGTTCAGTCTTAATATTTCATCTGCCAGAGCCTGGTTTTCTTCCGTTAAGGTATTAAAATGCCGGACATCGACCTCTTTACCCTCTTCCCTGACAGCCTCCGTTATCTTCTCAAAGCGGTTTTGATTATGGCTTACCAGTCGTGCGGAGGCCTTCAGAATATTGGAGGTAGAGCGGTAATTGGTGTTAAGAATAATTTTCTTGCAATCCGGATAATCCACAGGGAAATTCAGCATTATCTCCGGTTTGGCACCTCTAAAACGATAAATGGACTGGTCATCATCCCCAACGATAAAAAGATTATTCTGCGGTAAGGCAAGCATCCGGATAATCTCATACTGCACCAGATTGATATCCTGGAACTCATCAATCAGGATATAATGGAATTTATTCTGCCACAGCACCAGGATATCCTTCCGCTCAGATAACAGCTGATGACACAACAGAAGCATATCATCAAAATCAATCAGATTGGCTCTTCTCAGTCTTTTATCATACTCAGCATAAATTCCCCGGAATACTTCATCGGAACAGGAAATGGAATAATAATTAGCCAGATCAATTCTGCTCCCTTTCACAAGGCTAATCTCAGAGAAAATATCCGCAATGAAGTCCTTCTCATCTTCAAACTCTAATTCCAGCTTATGTATAATATCCTTCATGTATTGATATCTCATATCTTCCTTCACAATGTTAGCTGCGGAGAAACGATAAGCATGTTTTAAAATTGTAAAAAATACAGCATGGAAAGTCCCAAAATTGACACCGGTATGCTTTTGTCCTCTTAAGGTGAGAAAGCGTTCCTTCATCTCTGTCGCTGCTGCCTTAGTAAAGGTAATAACCAGGATCTGATCCTCCGGGACATGACATTTTTCGATTAAATACCTGGTTCTCTCAGTAATTACCAATGTTTTACCAGAACCCGGACCTGCTATCACAAGCATAGGTCCCTCTGTGTGCTGCACAGCGTCCAGCTGCGCTACGTTCATCTGCATATAATCCTCCATCAAAGTGCGTAACTCATTATTCAATTATTTGCTATTCGGGAAATGACCAGAATCCGTGATATACAGAAAAGATGAAATGACCAGATTTAATTATATATCTTAGTTGTCTGAAATAGTGTTATCCCTCCCTGCGCCGTTGGCTTCCAATCGATATGGAATACAATAGCGCAAGGCCAGGGAATTTAGTCAATAACGTGTAAAGCATAAAGCTACTAGTACAACGCATTCTTAATAACTGGTGAGTAAACGCAGGATAAAGTTTCATAGGTAATATTCAAAAAACGTAGGTGTAGTGGGGCTACACCGAGGCTTTTTGAATATCGCATATGAAATTTCAGACAAGTTTAATTATCAGTTAATTTTAATGCTTCGTACTAGCTTAATTTGTCAATTGCAATACGGATACGACGAAGACTCTCTTCTTTGCCAAGGATATTCATGATTTCATAAGCCCCTCCTGGCGTTGACTGTTTACCGGATACAGCAGTTCTTACCGGCCATAAGCCCTGACCGTTCTTGATACCTTTCTCTGCAATATAGCCCATAATCACTGCTTCTATTCCTGTTTCTGAATAATCCTCCAGAGCCTCAAATCTCGGTAACAGATCCTTAAGAACAGTCAGTGAGCTTTCGGAATCTGTCTTCATCTTCTTATGGGTATACATCTCTATATCATATTCCGGCAGTTCCTCAAAGAAATCGATGATGCTCTTAATATCCACCAGAGTTTCAATTCTGGTCTTAACCAGCGCTGCCATCTTTCTGGTATCCAGCTCCTTCTTAATTACCTCTTTGATGTATGGAAGGGCGAGATTATAGTATTTCTCAAAATCCATGCTCTTAAGATATTCACCGTTCATCCATCGCAGCTTAATGATATCAAATACTGCAGGAGCTTTATTAATATGGGTATAGTCAAATTCTTTGATCAGATCCTCTAATGACATGATCTCGGTATTATTAGCGGAGCTCCAACCCAAGAGGGCAACAAAGTTGATGATAGCCTCGGAAACGAAGCCCTGTTCTAATAAATCCTCATATGAGGAATGACCGCTTCTTTTACTTAATTTTTTATGCTCCTCGTTCGTGATTAACGGAAGGTGAACATAAACCGGCTCTTCCCAGCCAAAATCCTGATAAATTCTGGTATATTTCGGAGTAGAGGATAAGTACTCATTACCTCTGACTACATGGGAAATCTCCATTAAATGATCGTCAATAACGTTAGCGAAATTGTAGGTAGGGAAACCGTCTGACTTAATCAGGATCATATCATCCAGTTCCTCATTATCTACCGTAATATCACCAAAGATAGCATCGTGGAAGGTAGTTGAGCCTTCAGTCGGGTTATTCTGGCGGATAACATAAGGGATTCCTGCAGCAAGATTTGCTTCGATTTCTTCCTTACTCAGATGGAGGCAATGCTTATCATACTTGGTAATCTCCTTAACATCCTTTGCATCTTCCTCGTCCTCCTCCGTATTTCCAACGGTAGTTTTTAAGGACGCCAACCTTTCCTTGGTACAGAAGCAATAATAAGCTGCTCCTTTCTCAACAAGCTGCTTCGCAAATTCCAGATAGATTCCGCTTACCTGGCGCTCACTCTGAACATAGGGGCCATAACCTCCGTCCTTATCCGGACCCTCATCATGAATGAGTCCGGTTCCTTTGATTGTACGATAGATAATATCTACCGCACCTTCGACAAGACGCTCCTGATCTGTATCCTCTATTCTAAGGATGAAGGTTCCATCCTCATGCTTTGCGATTAAATACTCATATAAAGCGGTTCTTAAATTACCGACATGCATTCTTCCAGTCGGACTAGGTGCAAATCTGGTTCTGACTTTACTCATTTTATCTACCTCACAATATCGATTTATAGGATGATTGAATTACAATATAATTATTGGAATTTAATATACGATTGATACAACTATGGAATTTAACAATTACCTGCTAATTTATATATTATTAATATGTTATGATATCGGGGTCAAAAGCTCATTTCATAAATGACTCATTGTGAAACTGTACAATAAAAGTATTTCAGAAACATCATTTAGAGCATTTGAATGCTATTATTTTGTGCATATTCAATATAGGAATTCTTGATTTTTAACTTTTGACCCCGACATCATGCTATTGATATATTATCTCTGATTAATATGAAGCCTGTTTTTAATTATACTTCTTTAAATAATCACTATAGAAAGTATTCGGATCGAAGGTACCGTTTTGCATCTGCTGATACATATCCTGGTATACCGGTAATACTGTAATAATAGCCCACACAATGAATACTACGATTGCAACTGCGACGAATATCAAGGTAGCTCTGGCCCAGTTTTTCTTGTTTTTCGGAGTAGCATCACTAAATGCCCAGATGAATAATAGAACAATGAATACAATCCAGCCGAAAATAGGAATAAACAATAATCCATAAGTAGCTATCCAGCTCATAAAAGAAGTCTGTCTTTCCTGTTCTACGGGAAAAGGTGCACCGGCCGCCCGGTTGTCTGATTGTCCCGGCATTCCTGGAGATATTTGGTTAAAACCGTATGGGAGCCCCTGTTCTTTTGCAGGTATATGATTAGATGACTGCTTCTGTTCTCGAAAAGAATTTCCACAGTATTCACAAAAATTAGCTTCTTCATTTTGGATTAGTCTTCCACAAACATTACATCTCATTAGAATCACCTCATTATTTATATAATTAAGCAGGCTGGGAGCCTGCCTTTTAACCGGTGGTAAAGTTGACAGATCAGGAACTTTGCCAGTTATGGCAGATTAAAAAATTCAATTTACAGGACTAATCTGTCTATCGTGAATTATATCACACTTAATTGAAAAATCAAATGAATGTTTCCATGATTCCTCGATCCTGTATGATTCCTCGATCCTGTGATGTTTCCATGATTCCTTGGTCCTAATTGTCATTTATCTGTCTACCTAAAACAGGTGTCAAGAAGGATTATGCCTTCTGACACCTGTTTTAGGTCATATCTGTTATAATAAATAGAAAAGCAGCGTATTAACCCTCTGTCTTCATCGCTTCGATTGCGCTGATCTTGGTAGCACGGCGGGCCGGAAAATATCCGGACAGAAGCCCGACAGTGATGGAAATCACCAGGGACATCAATGGAAGATAGATTGGTATGATTGAGAACTTGGTGTTCGTCATATCATACATATAGTTTCCCGACATTAAGGAACCGAACACCGGTGCTCCGAATTTATTGATGCCCCAGGAGGCGGCATAGCCAAGCAATATTCCGATGATACCGCCGAACAATCCAATTAAAGCAGCTTCAAATAAGAATAATTTACGGATATCATTAACCGCACAGCCTAGTACCTTCATAATACCGATTTCCTTGGTTCGCTCGTAGATGGACATTACCATCGTGTTAGCGATACTGATTGCAGATACTACCATGGCAACAGCGCCCAGAGCACCAAGAACCATCTGAAGTGTTTCGGAAGCCTTCTGTAATGGCAGCAGGTATTGCATCATACTATAGGATTGGAAACCAAGCTCGTCAATCTTATTCTGAACCTCTTCCACATTATTGACGTTATCTACATTCAGCTTGATCTGCTGATATTCCTGAATCGATTTTACCGCCTTTTTACGGTCTTCCAGGGAAAGCGTATTACAATATTTCAGATAGATCTTTTTAAAATATTCAAGATCCATATAAACATTATAATCAAATTCACTATTTGACTGTACCATCTTCGCAATATTTTTCAAAGGAAGACTAAAGGCTTTCTTTTTCTCAGCCGTAGCATATTCATTAAATTGAAGCTGTATCTTCTGCTTCTGGATATCTATCTGTTTTGGCTGAAACACTCTGGAATTAAAATCATAGAATTCATATGGCATCGTACTTCCAAAAATGATTGCAGAGGTATCCTCTTCCGTCGGATAGGAACCAAACTCGAGATCCGGGAAATCAAAATCATCCATTACAGAATAATCCATAGCCGTAATACTGATCCCGCTGGTATATTTTCCGCTATATAACGCAGCACTCTTGCTGATAATCGGTGATACAGCCCTGACATGATCAATGAGCTTGATCTGCTCTGCCAGATTATCATCAAGCTTCTGCTGTTTGCTGTTTACCCAATTTCCTTTAGCATCATAGACATCCGCATAGGTATTAACGCTAATGGTGGTAAGTCCTCCCTGTTGCATAACCTGGGAGTTAAAATTATTCTTCATACCGTTACCTATGGATACCATTATGATAATGGACAAGGAGCCGATGATAACACCGAGAACCGTCAGAATGGTCCTGGCTTTTCTGCGCGAAAGATTTCTTAATCCCATTCTAAACAGGTCACTAATCCTCATATAACTCAATTCCTTTTTTAATTTTTCTCCTTGCCAATAATGCGCCAAGTGCTATGCTTACGAATAGAACTGCTACTGAAATACCAATTACGAATGGCCAGGAGGATAATAGAGGATCCTTCACCTGACCCATACCCGAATCAACAACCATACCTGTCTCAGTAGTCATGCCTGAATCTGTATAAGAGATATCTCCACCAGAATTAACATCCTTGCTTTCGGTAGTTGCTGCATCAGTGGCTGTAGTATCCGTTACTGCCGCGTCAGTAGCTGTAGCATCGGTTGCCGTTGTATCTGTCGCTGTTGTATCTGTGGCTGCAGCATCCGTTCCTGTTGTATCTGTGGCCGCTGCATCTGTCGCTACGGCATCCGTTCCTGTTGTATCTGTGGCTGCTGCATCTGTGGCTACACCATCCGTTGCTGTCGTATCAGCAGCTGCCTGGTCTGTCACAGCGCTATCAGTTGCTGTTCCATCCACCGCAGTTGTATCAACAGCAGTATTCGTAGTGGTTGTAGTATTGGTTGCTGTCTCCGTTGTAACTACCACATTGGAAGTAGCAGCTGCTACCTTATCAGTACTTGCAGCATTGCCAGCGGCTTCTTTCAACATTATTTCTGAGGTCGCAGTGCTGCTTGTTAACAAAATTTCCATATTCATATAAACCTCCATTCTGCCGTCAGGCAGCTCACATTCTTTACATAAGCACATTATCGTGCTTTTGCGGTTGAAATACTTATTCAACCTAACGTCCATTCCGCTTCTTCTTGGCGGCTCAAAACCAATTCTCTATATAACACTCATAAGTTCTAATACTGATCCCGTTCCTTCTTGCGAAGCTTAGATTTATATGCACTAATAATAATTTTTCTTGTAATCGGAACAAACAGGATAAAGATAAATACTTCAATAATAGCAAATGCCCAAATAGGAACTATCTCTTTCTTTGCAACAGGAACACTAGGATTGAATACTTCTCCGGAACTATTGTCAACCGTACCGGTATCAATGGTAGCAGCCGGCATAACCTGAGTGGAAAAATCCTTAGTAAATTCCTGTGTATCACCATTGCTGTCTTCAAAGGTAACCCTTAAAACACCATTCGCAGTTCCCTCTAAATTAGGAATAACTTCAAATTCAACATAAGTTGAACTACCCTCAGCTGCATTGCCGACAAAATACATATCACCGTCGGATTTTGTAAAATCTCCCTCTACCTTAACTATAACGTTATTCAACGGGGATCTTCCCATGTTATAGAACTCAAAGCCTAAGGTTGCAGCATTTCCCATCGTGACATTGCCATCAAAGGAATAAACATTAACATTATCAACAACCGGTCTTGAATTTTCAATTGCCTGAAGATTCAGCTTCTCAGTTTTCTTCTCACCGATTTCACCGGTTGTCGGATTCGCCTTAGCACCATCATATTCATATTCAATCAGTATTTCGATCGGGTATGCCTTGGTGCTGGCATCGGACTTAACCTTCATTTCCATGGTTTCCGTCACCGTCTCACCGGGATCGATCTTATTGATAAAGAAGCTGTTGCTGCCCTGTGTGACCGTGAATACATTATCTGCCTGAGATACAGTAACTGTAATATTCTTAGCAGCTACAGCAGCGTTCGTATTATATACATCAAAAGAGAATTTAAAAGTGGAACCTGCACGAAGCTCCTCAACGTCAGTAGAATACTTGCTGATAATTAATTTGGGTTTGCTGCTTCCGCCTATATCATTCTTAACATCACGAACCGGAATAACCGCGCTGCTTTCTCCACCTGCATAAGAGCATTTTACGGTAATGCTGTTAAGACCTTCCGTAATGCTTTCGGATACAATCAACGGAATGGTTACCTTTATTTTATCACCGGCCTTCAGTGTCTCATAATAAAGATAAGGTTCTGATTGTACCGGGATAAATGTGGTAGAAGATAAGCCCTCAGTTGAAATCTTTAATTCAGAAGCATCTACCTTACTCTTATTCTCAACATCGAAGGTAATCTCAACCTTTTCACCTGCTGCTGGCTGAGCCGGGGACTGGGTTACATTACTGATGACAATATTCGGGCTGCCTACTGCAGGTGTTGGTGTTACAGATGATGCTGTAATATCAACATAAACGGTATCATTTGCAGAATAGGAATTACCTGCAGTATCGGTATATGTAATGACTACTTTAACGGCTTTTAATCCACCGGTCGCATATTTGGATACCTTCAAAGGAATCTTTACGATATTCTCGTCATCCTTCTCCATGCTATCTGTGGTTATACCATCAGTAAAATAATTCTTCAAGATACCGGTAGAGTCAATGCTAGCATCATCAACAGTCACTTTAATATTCTTAGCAGTTGCTCCGCCGACATTCTTTACGTCAACATTCAAAGCAAATGTATTACCAGGCTTTAAGCCTTCTTTATATGTAATATTATCAACACTCAGTTTTGGTGTCTGCGTACCACTGGTAACAGAAGTCAGGTTCACATTGATATCATAGGAGGATTTTATTTCATCGCCATCCACTGTCTTGTAGGTAAAATTTGCTTTAATCGTCTTTCTTCCTATGCTCGCAGAGGTCAGGATTGTAATCGGCAGCTTCACATCCTTCGTATCTCCCGAATTCAGATCACCGATTTTGATGTTCTTCGCTGTGTATCTCTCATCTGCAATACCACTGTAATCTATTACAAGATATACGTTCTTTGCTGTAATCTCACCTTCATTTTCAATCGTAAAGGAGATATCAGTCTTGCTTCCAAGATTGGTGTCACCAAGGACGATGTTGCCCACGGTCAGCTGGGCGGGTACCTTTTCCTCCGTAACCTTGATCGTTGTGGAAATGGTACAGGTATTTGAAGTTGTATAATCAAGAACATTCATATAAGTAAACTTGATATTAACCGTATAGGTTCCTATCTTAGCGGTATCCTTTGCCTTTACATCAAATTCCAGGGTTGTTGCTGCACCTGAATAGACATAATTCGTGGACTGTGCGTTCATGCTTAAGGTAGGAGTCGTGAAGGTAAATGGTGCATTATCACCTGCACTTACCTCGATTGTCGGATTAGGTATTGCTAAATCCGTTGCAACAATTGACATCTTGACATGGGTGGTTTCACCGGGCTTTGCGATAATATCCGGTGCATCCGTAATCTTGATTGCCGCCCCTGTGGCAGCCTGAATATGATAATCTGTACCTAGTGAACCTGTTGCAAGCATGGCCAGAGCCAAAATCGCAACTAATACTTTCTTCATTCTCATCCTTATACCCTCTACTTCCTTTTCTAAATTTATACTTGCCTGCTGATTACTCAGTTTACGGTTTACACATTAAGAAACCTCTGCTACCGGCTCGCCGGGTTGTTCTGCCTCTGTATTATCTTCCTTTTTGATAACCTCAATCTCTTCAATCTTACCATCAAAGATATGAATGATCCGGTCCGCATATTCCGCCAGCCTTCTGTCATGGGTTACCATAACAATGGTCAGCTGCTGTGCCTTCGCCATTTCCCTGATCAGATCCATGACCTCCTTCGAGGTTTTTGAGTCCAGGTTACCCGTCGGCTCATCAGCGAAAACAATTTCTGGATTGCTTACAAAGGCTCTCGCAATACCTACTCTCTGCTGCTGTCCGCCGCTCATTTCCTTTGGCTTGTGCCGTAGTCTTGGTCCAAGACCAACTTTTACCAGTATATCTTTCGCCATTCTTTTTCTTTTTTTCGAAGGAACACGCTTAAAAATCAAAGGTAGTTCTACATTCTCCAATGCAGTCATGGTATTCATCAGATTATAGGACTGAAATACAAACCCCAGGTAATTCTGTCTGAATTTTGCCAAGCTTTTTTCACCCATCCTGTGTATGTTCTTGCCCTTGATGGTGATCTGCCCTGAGGTCAGTCGCTCAATCCCAGCCATCAGATTGAGCAGCGTAGATTTACCGGAACCTGAGGCACCATAAAGGCAGCAGAATTCGCCACGCTTGATGGTAAAGCTGACATCGTCCACGGCACAGATGCGTTCCTTTCCCATCCGGTAAACCTTCTTCACATTCTTCACTTCTATCATGTTTTCGGATAAATTTTTATTCATTATGCACCTTCCCACATATGATGCTAAAGCACCTACAATAAATAATGTTACTATAAATTTCTTAATTATTGCCTATATAATTTCTTAATTTTTCCTTACAAATTAAAATTTGGAAACACCTGTTATTAAAAAAAAAGGAAATTAGCTGTTTCCTTCTTTTTTCTCTTCCAGTCTATGCTCTACGTAGCGTGCAAATACCAGCTTTAAATATGCTCCCACCGGAACGGCAAGCAGCATTCCCAAGAATCCGCCCACCGCACTTCCGAAGATTAAGGATACGATGATAATCAGCGGATGGATCTTGATGGATTGACTAAGGAGCTTTGGTCCGATCAGATTACCGTCAATTGCCTGTATCAGCAACAAGGAAATCATTGATATGATCCAGGTCTTGATATCCCCGTTAATCAGGCAGACGAGGGATGTACTGACATAAGCGACAATCGGTCCGAAATAAGGGATAAGGTTACCAATGCCGGCAAAGATACCGATAACAACAGCAAACTTCACACCTGTAACGGTCAGTACCAGACTGATTAGCAGCATCATAACAAATGCATCCAGCAGCTGTCCTCTGATATAACCTGAAAATACCTCATCCAGGTCATGTGCTGCTCTTTGTAATTTCTTGTTGGTTTTCTCACTGAATAAGGCAGCACTGATTTTTCTTATGTAATTGGTAAACAATCTGCCGTCAATCATAAAATAAAATCCGATAATGAAGCTGAATATAATAGTGGTCAGATAACCGGACATATTCGTGATTGAAGTAATTGTTGACTTCGCAAAATTCATCAGCCCGTTCACCAGCTGGATGCTGGCATTCTTTACGTACTGTTCAAATTGCTGCGACTGGATATTCATATGATTCAGCTTCGTAAGAATAGCCTGGTAAAAGCCATTAAAGTTAGCCATAAAGCCATTAGCCACCTTGGTAATATCATCAAAATTCGCAAGCCTCAGCTGATCTGTCACAGTAAATACAAGCAGGGAGATCAACCCGGCAAATGCTACAATGAGAATCAATACGGATACAAAAGCGGCCCAGGTTCTTGGTGCTACAATCCTTTTGAACCCTCTTACTTCTTTTAGCTCTCGGAATCTGTGTTCAAATAAATTAACCATCGGATCCATAACATAGGCAAAGGCAAAGCCTATAATAACCGGCTTGATTACGTTAAGAATCCAGCCAAGCTTATCCATTATCACAAAGATAAAAGCCGGAGCATTCGCCAGTATCTGTATTAAAAAGTAGATACCGATGATGATTATGACATACAGTGAAATCTGTATGAATTTACTATTTATTTTATCTTTCCAATTCATATAACTGTTATATCTCCCTTTCCCTATATTCCAGATAGTTCAGAATGCAATCTACAGAATGATCAATTCCTATATAATCGCTCCTGACGGACAGATGATAATTTTCTGCTTTTCCCCATTTTTCATTCGCATGATAGTTATAATAATTGGCTCTTCGACGATCCGTCTTCAGTATCTCCTCCTCTGCCTTATTCTCTTTCAAATGATACAGCTCCACTGCTCTTTTTCTGCGATAATCCAGAGACGCCCAGATAAATACATTCATGACGTTATCCATATCCCGTAATACATAATCTGCGCAGCGGCCGACGATGACACATGGTCCCTCTTGTGCCACCTTCCGAATTACATTGGACTGAGCAAGATAAATCTGATCATCAAGGGAAAGATGGGTAAAGCCGATATCCTGGTTGCCATAAGCATTCATGCCCATCGCTATGGAATATAAGAGGCTGTTGGTTGCCTTCTTCTCGGCATTCTCAAAGGCTGACTCTGCAAAGCCGCTCTCTCTTGCAGCTCTGGTAATTAACTCATTATCGTAAAACGGAATACCGAGCTTAGCAGCTAATTTAGCGCCGATCTCCCTGCCCCCACTGCCAAACTGCCGGCTGATTGTGATTATTTTATTCATCGTAAGCCACTCCATTCCATGAAAATTTGTATTCGCTTCTTAACAGTATACCATATTTTCCCGTAAGGTAGAAGCCATATTTTCACAAGGAAGCAATTACTAGCAGAAACTCAAGATATAATTTTTTCACAAATGACAGCTCAGCGGATACTTTTTCCAATAACTTAAGATGCTCAATCTCCACCTGCCCAAGCTCACTCCGGGTGATCCTTCCTTTACCAAACCTCGCCTTTCTCACAATCTCCATACAGTTTACAAATGCCTCCGGATCAAGGTAAGAGCAGTTTTCCTTCACATATTCCTCGCTGTCCTCAAGCCGGGCACCCTTCTTTCCCAAACCATGGCAGACAGCCAGCAGCTTTTCCATCCTTGCAAATAACAAAATGGCTTTCTTATTTCGATTAGTCGTATGCAGCTTTTTTCGTTGTCTGCTGATCAAAATGAAAACTACGGCTGCAATCGCACCTGTCATCAGCAGGATAAACAGAATTAAGAACAGCTGATCTAATTGTTGCTTTTGGGAAGCAGCATTGGAAGTATCTGTCTTAGCAGAATTCGAATTGGGTGTCTTCGGATCCTGAGTGTCCGGTTTATTCACCGGAGGTTTTGTGATATCCTTCGGTGGCTGTGTGACCGGTGCTTCCGTGGGTGTGATAGCCGTATTCCTGTTTGTACCTTCTTTCACTTTTGACTGTGCCAGCGCTCCATACCCTATTCCGGAGCTTGGAGTGAAATCCGTAGGAACCCACCCAATACCATCATAATATATCTCGACCCAGGCATGGGCATTGTAGTCCTTTACCGATACTTCCACCTCCCGGCTTAAATCACCGCTGCTATCGGTGGCTTGTGCCTGCTTTGCATTGAGTTGAATATCGGTGGGAGAAACCACATACCCCTCTACATATCTTGCCGGTACTCCCATCGCCCGAAGCATCAGGGCCGCGGCAGATGCATAATGAGCACAGTAGCCCTTCTTATTCTCATATAAAAAGTATTCTACAAAGTCCTTGCCTTCAGTAAGCTTGCCCGGTGATAGGGAATAGGTGGTATTCTTACTAAGATAGTCCGAAACATACTGGACTTTATCATTTATTGTTCCTCCGATGGAAGAAAAGTCCGCCTTTAATCGGTCAAGTCCGTCCTTGGGTAGCTGGGTATAGACCTCATGTACAAATTGCCGGTATTGCTCCTCATCCTTGGAAAACGTATACAACAGTACCTTCGTTGCGTTACCAGCCTGACTATCTATAGATAAATCTGTTGATGCGGTATTATAGTAATTAAAGGTATATTGATCCTTCTTTTTCACGGGTGCCGCATACAGATCCTGAAGATATTTAACATTCTCCATGCCATCGAAATTCGTGAAATAAGGTGCATACATGTATTTCTTATTCGCATCTGCGTATTCTACGGTCAACTGATTAATAGGAAGGATAAAGTAGGTTCCATTGTATTCAATGCTTCCTCCTAGTTTCATCATCTGACTTAGCTGGTTAACTGGATTAAAATCCTCCCTGGGTATTTCATTCATCAACAGCTTATATTCCGTTTTCTCTTCCTTGGTTTGTCCCACCCAACTGTAACCGGTATAAGTACTTCCGACATAACCCTTCAGATATAAACCGTTTGATATCGTTCCAGCAGCTGCCTTGATTCTCAGCTGTTCCGACTCCGTAAATTCCACCTTGTCAACGTTACCAAGTTCCCCTCCCTTCAGTCCTCCGATAGAGTAATCAGAGAATATATGGACATTTTTAAATTTATTATTGATATCCTCCAGAGAGAAATTTAACATCGTCGTCTGTATCTCACTCTTCGTTTCTTTAATCTGGGATATGGTATCGTATTTCTGCTCCGTGATAAACAGCTTAAGCAGGAAGAAAATAGTCAGGCATATGATACTTAGCCAGACTGCGGCCTTGCTGTTAATCCGGTGAAGCATCTGCTTCTGCTCCCTGCCTGCAACCTTCTGGTTGGTAAAGCTGGAACGGGACATGTAAAGCACTGCTGCCAGATACGCGATCAGATAACGCTCCGACGGTATTAATCCAAAGGAGAAGCTTATCGTTACCGGAAGAAACAGTAAAATTCCCGCAATACCCGCCAGACGGCTTCTCATAACTGCAATGGTCATGAGTGTTACAATCGGGATAACGATCATAATCAGAAGCAAGGTACTGTCAGGTGCGGCTGCCGTGTAATCTGCCATATATCTGCTGGTCTGGAATTCATAATAAGCCTCCAGCCTGTCAAGCACCGCATTCTCAAGAAGATAGAAAGCATTCTGAAGATGAGGAAATCGGCTGTAGATGAAGAGGCCATAAAATAATAATCCAAAAAACAGCTTAACAAGATCCATCGCCGGGATAAGGCATAAGGTATAGATCAATGCTGCGCAGAGAAAAATTGCAATATTAACCTTTAAATAATCCGCCGGTACCGGTATGCTCTCCATAAGTACTCCAATGGAGCCCCAGCTGCCGATCAGGATTGCAATCATCTGTATGATTCGTGTCTGTATCGGAAAGCCCGGCTTTTTCTCATCTATCATAAAAATGGAATTATCCATGTAAAGTCCGTCTTTACGTTCCCTTTTCAATTATGTCACCACCATTTCCAGTCTGACCGGTCAAACCAACGCACCCGATCATTGTTCATAAGCAGCATTGTATTATCCATTCACTGTCTGGTAATTTACCAGTTCCATGTCCCTCTTGACATTCGTAACATCCACCGGCCATAAGTCAATTCCCATCTCATTCGTCCTTATCATTAGATCAGAAGACATTTCCTGATCACTAAGCAGCTGATCAACATCATTGATATAGATCATCTGTCTCGCCTGAGCCTTTATAATGGATAACAGATCCAGCTTTGCCGGCGTAACCTCTCCGGTCACGTAATACAAATCTGTGTACTGCTCATTCGGGTGTTCTGCGATATAAGGGGTCAAGGCATCGGTTGTCTCCGTATAGGGCATTGCCTGTAAAAGCCCATCCACTGCTTCGAACAGGTCTTTCTCCTGCCCCACCCTGACTCTTCTGCAGCAGCCATGACTTTTATCATACCAGGTAAAATAATGCAGCTGACCCTTGAGAAGAAAGGTATAGGATAAAGACAGGGCACATTCCAGGATTGCATCCAGGTAATATAATACATTTGCCCCGGTGGGGACACATAGATTCACAAACAGAAGTACAGAGCAGTTCAACGGATCGCTGAATTCCTTAATCATCAGCTGACCCTGTTTACGGCTCAGCTTCCAGTGAATTCTTTGCAGGCGGTCGCCCTCACGGTATTCCCTGATGGCAAATACCTCCGATGGATCATCCCCTCTTTTATAAGGGGAATAATTGTCACTTTCGACCAGATTCGTGTGATGATTGGACATATAATCATCCGGAAGCTCATAATAATGCGGTAAAACCGCTGCCTTAATTTCTCCCTTCAGCTTCTTCTTCAGGGAGAAAAGCTTCAGATAATCATAGATGCGGATACCCTTGAGTGTAATGATTAAGTTACCGGCATAATCTGAGAATAAATTAAAGGTTACATAGGCTTTCGTTCTTCCATCTACGGATATGTAGAACTCTTTCGTAAATTTATCTTTGGAATAGGCATTTTTATATGAAATATAGATTTTCATATTGGATATCGGGAACAGGGTAGGATTATAGATCTGAACGGTTACGGGTATGGCTTCCCCTTTGGCTACAATATGCGCAGTTGAAATCAATTCCGCTCTAATTCTTCCGAACAAATAACTTAACAGACCGAACATAACGAACGGCATTGCCAGGATAGTCAGAAATATTATTCCCATATAATATCTGTTGTATAGAATGGAAAGCAGTCCTGCTGCCGATAATAACAGCAGATACCGCAATTTATTCCGAAGCATGTTTATACCTTGTACCTTTCTAATTGTTTAAACTTCTTTAGCTATGATCCGCGGAGCCCTGACCGTTCGAAGGATATCATCCAGAAGGTTGTCCACCGTTACATTATTAATTCTTGCTTTCGGCTTCAGTATCATCCGGTGAGCTGCAACATCCTTGAAAATATACTGGACATCGGAAGGTATGACATATTCACGCCTGCTTAAGAAGGCAGTTGCTTTTACCATGTTCATCATGGCAAGGGAACCTCTTGGGCTGACACCCAGCTCAACCAAAGGATTTTCCCTCGTCTGCTGAACCAGAAGGGTTATATATTCGTAAATGGAATCATGTACATATACATCCTCCACCATATTCTGCATCATCAGAATTTCTTCCTTTTCCACAACACGTACTACATTATCAAGAGGATTGGTATTCTGGCGTTCCTTTAGGATTCCGATTTCACTCTTGATGTCCGGATAGCCCATGGAAAGCTTCACCATAAATCGATCCAGCTGGGATTCCGGAAGCATCTGGGTTCCGACGGAACCGATAGGGTTCTGGGTTGCCATTACCACAAAGGGCTTCGGTACCTCCCTTGTTACGCTGTCCACTGTTACCTTGCCTTCTTCCATAACCTCCAGTAATGCAGACTGAGTCTTGGAGGAGGTTCTGTTAATTTCATCGGCCAGGAAGAGATTGCACATGATTGCGCCGGGTTTATATTGATAACTGTCGCCATCCTTGCTAAGTAGATGATAGCCGACAACATCCGTAGGCAATACATCGGGAGTAAACTGAAGACGGTGATGCTCCAATGCCATTGCTTTCGAAAATGCCAATGCCAGCGTAGTCTTACCGACTCCCGGGTTGTCCTCTAATAAAATATGTCCTTTTGCTAATATAGCGGTAAGTACCTTGCCGATAATGACTCGCTTACCGATTACTACCTTATTAACCTCATCCATTATCTGTATGGCCTTCCCATTCATTGGAACCATCTGTAACGCACTCCCTATCTTTGTAATTTATTGTACATTATATCATAGAAAAAGAAGAATTCAAATTAAGAAGATATTAAATTTATTCCGTTTCATTATTATAATTGTAATATTCTCATAATAGCCGTCATATCTTTATGAACTTCGTTCTTATGTATTGACTTATATCGTAAAATGATTAAAATTAATTCCATGAGAATATTTATGGAGGTAGCAAAAAGGTGAACAATTCTAAAAAATTGAAAATGAAAAAAGTGAAAAAAGACAGGCTTATTGAGAAAAAGTCGATTACGAAAATGTCAAAACCATGGATCATAGCATCATCAATATTGGTGGTTATCCTGGTTGGTGCATTGTTATTTGACCAGCTCTATGAAAGCACCCTTTTAACCATCAACGGTGAAAAGTATAAGCTGAGTGATTTATCTTATTATTTCTATAACGTGGAATCCCAGTATAATTACTATGACCAGATGTTTGGCGGCACCGGATCCTATTGGGACATGACCTACGACCAGACTTCTGGAACTACCGTACGTGAACAGGCAAGAACAGATGCCATCAATGCTGCCACCTACAATGAAATACTGTATAAGCAGGCTTTATCCGAAGGCTATTCCCTTACCGCTGACGAGAAATCTACCGTTAGCACGAATGTAGATTCCTTATTAAAGGACAAGCTAACAGCCGCTGTAAAGAAAAAGAATAATTACACCAAGGCTTATCTCTCGAACATCATAAGTAAGACAACCCTTGTTTCCCGTTATCGCCAGGATAAGATCGATGCACTGAATATTGATGATGCGGCAATTAAAGCAGGTGTCAATTACGATGATTACAGACAGTATGATATCGAGTACTTATTCATATCCACCAAGACTACGGATGACAGTGGTAACTCCGTGGATATGACCGCTGATGAGAAAACCGCAGCTTACAACAAGATCAAAGGTATCTATGATTCAGCGAAAACAACCACAGACTGGTCCACTCTCATTCCGGCTACTGAAACAGAATTAACCTATCAGTCCTCGAACTTCACTCCTTCGTCCACTACCTTCTCCGATGACTTCAAGAAGATGATGGAAGGAATGGAGAGTGGAGCTATCAGCGATATCTACGAGGATACTACCGGTTATTATATTGTAAAAATGACGAATAACAATTCCTCCGAAAGCTATGATACTGCCGTGAAGGACGCAATTTCCTCCAAAGAGAGCGAAGAATTCCTGAAGGCATATGATGACATCAAGGCAAAATATGATGTAAAGGTTAATGACAAAGCATTAAAGAAATTAACGATGGGAACCGTTACTCTCGCTAATTAATAACTGATCTGTAATTATTTCCATAACAGTGTATAAAATCTTCCTTTCATGAAATAATATAGTTGATAAATTTCAGAAAGGAGATAGCTATGGCAAAGAATAAAAATAATAGCTTCAAGAGCGGCAGCAACACTACTTCCGGAAGCAGTAAGAGCAATAACTCCGGTAGTAACAAAAGCAGCGGTTCTATGAAAGATACACATTCCCAGGTAGCTGGAAGTGGTCCAAGCCGCAGCGGTCCTGGTGGCGAATAATTTATTTAAGATAAAGACAGCACTCATGAATCATATCGATTGATGAGTGCTGTTTTACTTTACTTTATTCTCTTTCTGGGATCATTTATTTGTTTTCCCAATATTCGCACCTTGGTTGGATTGCTCCACCTGGGCCGTAAGGAATTATGAAGGTTGGAATTCCAGTGGAATAAGGGGCAATGTCATATTGCTGAAAATATATTACAACACCGTCCTTCGTCAGATAGAAATTATTCACCTTAAAATTTTCATTAACCAGCTGAGTATAATTCTCAAAGTATATATTGCCTTCCTTCGCTATCTGCTGCTCAATCTGCCTGTTAATGATCCATATCACATACTCCCGGTAATTACTGCGGTTTGGAAACATTTCATTAAGGTCTACCCGTTTACTTTGCGGCAGGTTCCAAGTGTCTGAATAACGTACGGTCAGTCCGTGTGCTCCCCCGGTATATTCATACTGGTCAAAATAAAGGCTAAGGAGGCAGTTTTCATTATAGGTAACCGTGTAATTTACTATAGCTTCGTACTGATGGATGGGGTAATTGTTAGCTACGGAATATTCATAGTCAACCATAGCCATCTGATATAGATTCATGATGTTTGATCTTTCATACATCACTGCCTTTGTTCTGTATAAAGCGTTTAATTTATTAACAAGTGTCTGATATGTATCAGAAATAAAATGAGGGTAATGTATCGTATAACGCATAATTATAGTATTTTTATAATACATAACTTGTTCTAATGTTCTTTCTCTTACAATCATCCGATTTCTCTCCATGATCAGATCCCCTCCTTTTTAGGACTTCCCTAACACATCATATGCTTCCTCCTGCAGCGATATGCTTGTATAACTGTAACTATACCTGTGTGTTAATAAAGAGTTTTTCATGAGAAAACTTACGTCGGTCACTGATTATTTTGCTGGAAATTTCTTAAGTAAGTATCAATATTCAGTTGCCAATATGCACCAATTAATAACTATTCTTAATTTGTATTATCACGGGATTTCCCTATCAAAAAGAGAGTGTCTCTTAAGTATTTCAACACTCTCTTCATAACAAACATATAAAAAATCAAATCATAATTTCCGCTAAAATACCAATTCGAATAATTGCTTAGTTAGTTCACATCGCCCTCTGAAGCTCCTGGTATACCTGCTGTTCCACATTCCTTACCTGTTTCAGATTCATTGGGAAATGGAAAACATGCTCACAGGCATGGATAAAATCATAAAAGTTACAATTTCCTGTTCTTTCTCCAATACCAAATAAGGTACAATCAATATAGTCCGCACCGGCTTTCGCTCCTATGATGGAATTAGCGACTGCCATGCCCAGATCGTTATGGACATGCATCTCAATCTTCATGTCGGAATTCGATTTTATCGTCTCAATCAATTCCTTCGCACGGTTGGGTGTCAGGGCTCCGACGGTATCTGCAACCCGGATGGTGCTGACTCCAGCATTTTTAAGTTCTTTGATCAGACTAAGCATGAAACCGATATCCGATCTTGATGCATCCTCCAAACCCACCGTCACATCTACATTCTCACTTTTAGCAGCCTCAACACATTCCAGAACATTCTTGATCACCCAGGTCTTGTTCTTCTTTAATTTACTGTAGATCTGAACATAGGAGACAGGAGTTCCGATGTGAATAATATCCGGTTTACAGGCAATGGAACGCTTTACATCACCTACATTCATCCTGCTCCATACGGATATTTTGGCACTATGCTTCTTTTCAATAATCAGGCGGATGCTTTCCTCTTCCGCTTCACTTAATACCGGCGTACCTGCTTCAATTTCATATACCCCGATCTCATCTAATAACTGAGCAATCTTTACCTTATCCTCCGCCCTCAGTGCAATCCCCGGGCTTTGTTCCCCATCCCTCAATGTGGTATCGACAATATATTTAACTTCTTTCATGGGCAGTAACCTCCTTCACCAGCTCTGTAAATTCTGCTTCCGAAAGACTCTTTCTGTTCTTAGTACATCTGTATTTCACCACGTTCAGTATCTTATCGACTGCTGCATCACCGGGGAACGCTAACCCCAACTCCTCCAGCTTTAATTGGATTGCTTTCGATCCGGAATGCTTACCGATTACTAATTCGGTTCTACCGCCAACCAGATTCGGATCATAGGCCTCGTAGGTAGCAGGGTTTTTCTTTATCCCATCCACATGAATTCCTGCTTCCACCTGAAAAATGTTTTTACCGATGATTGGCTTCTTATTGCCAATACGTCGGTCGGTAAACTGCTCATAAAGCTTTGTCAAACTTGGTAATACCGTCAGGTTACGGTTTGGTTTATGTCTGCACGCCAGACGCAGCGCCATGATTACCTCTTCCGTAGCCCCATTATTTTTACAGCCGGCAAAGCTGGTTGTAATATTGCTTCCGTATTCCGCAGCCCATTGCATCGCCAGGGCACTTGCACAACCATAGGTATTTTCCGGACAAAGGATAATCGTACTTTTCGGCAGCGTATGCATGATTTCCTCCAGCATTCTTTCATAGGAATCATAACACATAATATCATCCAAACCGACAATACGAATTTCCTTATAGTTTTGCAACGCTCTTAGTCTTACAAGTTCCCTTGCATCATTCATCTGAAGTTCATAAATCAGTTTATCAGCATCTGCTTCATGTCTGCATACATATCGGTAGAACCCTGGATAATCCTCCAGCTCATCGACAAAATCTATATTAAGGACGAATTTCTGATTTTCCGGAAGGTATTCCATTCTCTGATAAACCGGTACGGTGAGTTCAATTGCATCCACCCCGATGGTAAATAACAGCTCGCAAAAGGTGTGCAGCTCCTCTTTGGATGGTAGATTACGATCCAAAGATGTCAGGGTATTGTCAATCATCCGAATCATACTACCATCGCTCCTTTCATAATCTAAAAGTCAGCTTCCCAGACTTTTAATAATCATGTACAATGAATACTCTCGGAAAATCTATATAATCAGACAGTTCAGAGAGTTCTCATATACGGAAGTTATTAAATTAAGTTTATTCCACGTCAGGTCAATTATATTCTTAATTCATCCACAGGTATTCCATTGATAAGATGCTGCTCCACAATTTTTTCCACATCCTCTTCCGTCAGATTGCCATACCATACACCTTCCGGATATACCACGGCAATCGGCCCCTTATCACAGATACCGAAGCATCCCGTATTGGTGATCATCACCTCACTTGATAAATCATTGTCCTCAATTGCCTCCATGAATTTCTGTACGATATCTACAGAACCCTTGGAATAACAGTACCCCTTCTGCTGTCCGTTAATCCGGCAGCTGGTACATACAAAAATATGATGCATTAAATCAACCATAAATACCTCCTTCCGCGTGTCTGCCACGCAATATAAACAGTTTTGGAAAGCAGCCTAAAGCTGCTTTTTCAGGAAAACCTTGCAAAGCAGTCTGAGACTGCTTTCTGGGAAATCTATGAGAAAAGCCAGTACCCGGTTTATTGCTTTATTT
Source organism: Mobilitalea sp. (assembly GCA_035564175.1). Taxonomy (GTDB): domain Bacteria; phylum Bacillota; class Clostridia; order Lachnospirales; family Lachnospiraceae; genus Mobilitalea. The sequence continues at coordinate 77,724 of DATMUM010000265.1, read as the reverse complement.
ATCATTTGCTATGTAGGAGCTCTTGTACTGGCTTATTCTAGCTTAGAACTATTAATATATATTTATCTGTTATTTAAACTTGTTATTAATAGCTATTATTTACAGTTGCTATTTTACAGTTGCTATTTTACAGTTGCTATTTACAGCTGCTATTTACAGCTGCTATTTACAACTGCTATTAATAGTTGTTATTTACATTTGTTCTTCTCACTTAACAATTCTCCTGCTGCCCATTTAACAGAATCTTCAATGCGATCATAGGTGGTGAAGGTTTTAATGCCTTTCTCACTTAACCTGGATCTGGGAGCATCTCCAATCCTCATGGCAATTACGGCATCACAATCGGCGACAGTCTGTATAATCAGTTCCATCTTCTCCGATCTTTCATCACAGTCGGCCGCTCCGGTACAATATTTATTTACCGGACGCTTTTCAAGAAATACCGCATTACCCTTCGAATACTGGTATACATAGAATTCCGATACCTGACCAAAATGCTGGTCAACAATCATTCCGCTTTTCGTTGCTACCGCTACTTGGATATCAGGTGTTGCTTCATCCTCAGCATTCATGTCTTTGCAGTCCTGGGCTTCGTTGATGCTGCCCGCAGCAATCTGGATTTCCTTATGACAGGTGTTAAATTCAATGGATTGGTCATGATCCAGTGTTCCGATAGCATCGGCCCTGCATTGTCTGCAGTGATACATCTGTTTCAGGGTCTCGCCGCATCTGGTACGCATTTCCATGATCTCTTTGTTACTGACTAAGGGCAAATCCTCAAATACGCTGCCCTGAACCGGTATCAGCTGCATGATATTGGTAATTACCCCGCCCAACTCCTTCACCTTGGCAACTACCTCCGGAATATGCTGATCGTTAATCCCTTTTAGCATTACGATATTTACCTTGCACATAATTCCTTTAGACGTTAACATCTTGATCCCGGCCAACTGGTTAGATAACAGGATGGTGGCTGCTGCTTCACCGTAGAACTTCGTTCCCATATAATCGACATATTTATAGATTTGGGCACCTATCTTAGGATCGATGGCATTCATTGTTACCGTTACGTGGGATACACCTAGCTCAATTAGTTCGTTCGCATACTGGGGAAGCATCAGGCCATTGGTGGAAATGCAGAAGGTAACGTCCTTATCCTGTTCCCTTATAAGCTTTAAAGTTTTTCTTGTCTCATCAAAGTTCGCTAATGCATCTCCAGGTCCGGCAATTCCTACTACGGAAAGGTTCGGAACCTTTTTCTTAACCTCTACATATTTCTGGAAAGCCTCCTCCGGCTTTAAAACACTCGTTGTAACACCTGGCCTGCTCTCGTTAGGACAGTCAAATTTACGAAGACAGTAGTTACAGCTGATGTTGCATTTCGGAGCAATTGGAAGATGCATTCTGGCATATTGATGGGCTCCGCAATTATAACAGGGATGTGTGGCGGTCTTTTCTTCTATAGTCTTTTCATCTATTGTTTTTTCTTCTTTGATTTCTTCCTCTTTGATTTTTTCTTCTTTGATTTTTTCTTCTTTGATTTTTACCTCTTTAATTTTTTCTTCCTTGATTTTTTCTTCTTCTTTGATTTTTTTATCTTTAATTATTTCGTCTTTGGTTTTTCCTTCCTTAAGTTCATCCGCCATCATGCTCTGTCCCTCCTCTTCACAGACTGCTTCCGGCTTCCTCTTATCGCCCTTGTAATATTTCTCATATAACTCTTCCCGAAAGCCGGTTTCTTTCCTGCTTAATATTTCATTCGATATCTCGTCCAGAAAGGTTAAAGCTCCTTCGTATCCCAGTGTTCTAAGCCTTTGTCCTCCCATCCGGTCATGGATCGGGAAACTTCGTCTGACGAGTGGAATTCCCAGCTTATCGGCAATCCGCCTGCCGTCAGAATTGCCGATCAGAAGGTTTACCTTCAGCTCTCTTGAAGCTTCTTCTATCGTCTGGAAATCAATATCATCAACGATTTTAAATTGATCTATATAAAAGGCATCTGCCACCGTCTGTATCTCCGGTTCCAACAGGCTCTTTAATTTCGTACATTTGGTACCTGTGGCGGTAAGTACCGGCATAATTCCATTTTCAACACACATACGGACGCTGCTGAATACGAAGTCTGGTTCGCCGTAAATAGCAGCCCTTACCTCTCCATTGTATTTGTGGGAGTCAATCATAGCATCCTGAAAACGCCCACGCTGCTTCTTGATTTTATCCGGTATCGAATTACCGGAAATCAGCTTCAGGATTTTAATGAGTTCATCGTTATCTCTTAAGCTTACTGGTAAATGACATCGATGATATGGAACACCATAGGTATCCTGAAGGTACTCTGCGACGGATTTCACATCCTCTGAGAAGGTTGAGATCTCAATCGTAAATCTGGCACCGGCCATCTTTCTGATATCACCTATATCGGTACCTGACTGCGGAAGCTTCTGATAGACTGCGAAATGACCACCATCCAGATTCTCCGATAAATCAGGTAATAAGATATAATCCATGCCAAAGCTCTCTAATAACTCCTTCAGATATCTGGTATCAGCCGGGGAGAGCTGGCTGGTCACAATGTTAACTTTATTATTTTTCTCTGTTTCCATCGGAACAGTTTTTACGATCTGGTATAAGGCTGTCATAAAGCCTTCAAACTGTGTCCCTGCATAGCCTGCCGACGGAATGCCTATGACCGTAATATCCTGATACTCAGGATGTTCCTCGTAAAATTTATTGATAATCCGTTTGATATCTTCACCAATCGTCTCCGCAAGACAGGTCGTTGCAACACCGATTACCTCCGGCTGATAGACTTTGATCAGGTTGATCAGGCCCTGCATCAGATTCTTCTCACCCCCATAGACGGTTCCTTCCTCCGTCAGTGAGGAGGAGGCAATATCCACCGGCTCGTTATAATGTGTTGCCATATGCCTGCGGATATAAGTACTGCAGCCCTGGGAGCCATGGAGGATGGATGCACACTTTTTAATTCCGTACATAGCAGTCATGGCACCCATTGGCATACACATTTTGCAGGGATTCACGTTCAAATTAACCAGTTTTCCTCTCATACAAGCCCTCCATTTTCTACTAACGTCCATTATACTGCTTTACAAAAACGTTCTTGATACTGTTTCGCAGCATCTTCAATGCCCGGAAGAGCAAGATGTGAGTGCCACTACACGAACATCGTAGTTCTTCCCAAGAATTCCGGTACTTTCGGAATTCTTTCTTCCGGTACTTTTGGGATTCTTTATTCTAGTTCAGAATTGATATAATTCCATACAGGATTATTCATACTCAGATTAATTTCCTTCGTAAAGTTTACGACTCCGTCAAAACCGCATAACGGGTGCTTTCGTTCATGATTGTGGTCGCAGAAGGCGATTCCAAGCTTATAAGCCAAGGGCCGTTCCTTCACTCCGCCAACCAGAATATCAGCTCCCTTTTCCTTCATGAACTTCTCCAGTTCAGCCGGATTGGCGTCATCCAGAATGATAGTATCCTTGTTTACCAGGCTTTCGATAATTTCATAATCATCTTTCTTCCCTGTCTGGGTACCGACTACTACTGTTTCCATTCCCAGAGAACGAAACTGACGGATCAAAGAAATTGCCTTAAATCCGCCTCCCACATAGATAGCTGCCTTTTTTCCCTCAAGATTTTTACGGTAGGCTGCAAGAAATTCCTGTAGCTCTGCTGTCTCAGCTTTCCCGAATTCGATTGCTTTCTGCCTTGCTTTATCATCTTTCAAAGCTTCCGCAATCCGTATCAGTGAGCTTACCGTGTCCTCAATCCCGTAAAAACTGATCTTGATATAAGGGATACCCATCTCTTCCTCCATGCGGTTGGCCAGATAGGTACTGGAGCCTGCACATTGGACAATATTTAATTGTGCTGCCGGAGCCTGAATCAGCGTCTCATAATCAGAATCTCCCGTAATCGTGGCTATTACCGGTATTCCCATCCTTTTCAGATATTCTTTGACAATCCACAGTTCGCCGGCCAGATTAAAATCTCCGAGGATATTGACTCCTCTCTTCTTCTCCTGTTCTTTATGGGGAAGAAGTAATTCCATAATCGCATTGCAGGCCATCTTATAACCTACAGATTTATTACCTGAGAAACCAGGTGATTTTACCGGTAATACCCGAATTCCGTATTTTGCTGACATTGCTTTGCAGACCGCTTCTACATCATCACCGATAACACCGACGATACAGGTTGCATAGACAAAGATCAGCTTTGGATGATAATTATTAACCACTTCTTCAATTGCCGCAGTCAACTTCTTCTCTCCGCCGAAGATGACGTCCTGCTCCCTGAGGTCGGTGGAAAAGCTGTTCCGATATAGATCATCACCGCTGCTTAAGCTTCCCCGGATATCCCAGGTATAGCTGGCACATCCAATGGGACCATGTACAATATGGAAGGCATCTGTGATAGGATTTAGAACCACTCGGGCTCCGCAGTAAACACAAGCTCTCTGGCTTACGGCACCGGACACACTGTTACTGTCACAACGCATACCATTCCCGCTGCAGCCGTCCTGTTTCGTCAATATAAAATCCTTCCTGGCATCTAATACACTCATGTTTTCCATCGGACACACTTCCTTTCTTGATTACTGGAGGCTAGGTAATTGCGAAACTCCATAAATGAAGCTGTTTACTACACAATTGAATTGTATTGTAATTACCTATTACTTCAGGCAATTGCCGCGAGAACTGCTATACATCGGTTTAATAATATTGGCAGTTCCTCGCATTGCCCATAAAAGTTTAGAGGGAGAAGTATTAATGAATCCACACTTCGCAGTTCGAATATGGAAGTTTACATAACCATTTCAAAGTCTTCTTCCGCTGCATCTCTGTCCTGGCGGTCCATCAATGCATTGGCGATCAACTCCGCTAGTCTCATGCCGCCCTTATAACCAACGAGAGGCATGTAGGAATGGATGTAGCGGTCAATGATCGGGAAACCGGCTCTTACAAAGGGGATATCCTCAGCTCTCGCGATGTATTTTCCATGGGTACCACCGATTAGCAAATCAACGCTTTCTTCCTTAATCCACTGGTGTAATTCGAATAAATCACCGAAAGCCTTAGCCTTGCAGCCTTCTACACCGAATTTCACAAATAACTCCTCTGCCGTTTTCTCAAAGGCATCACCGGGTGTACCGGTTACCAGGTATTTCGGGATCATGCCCATCTCTAATACGAACTCCGCGATACTAAGAACCGTATCCGGATCACCAAAGATAGCAACCTTCTTGTTATAGGTGTAAGGATGTATGTCAATTAAAATGTCAACCAGCTGTCCGCGTTCTTCCTCAATGCTGTAAGGAACTGCTACCTTCGTATAGCTCTGAAGTGCCATAATATATTCGTCGGTCCTGCCGATACCGATTGGCAGCGGGAGTAATTTATAAGGAACATTGCATTTCTTTGATAAGGCTTCTGCAGGAACCTCGCTGGCAAATTTGCCGAAGGCAATGGTCTGGCTGGAATCTCCTAAGGCAATGATCTCCTCCACAGTGGTGCCGCCCTTCGGATATAGCTCAAACTTGCCTGTCATCGGGGAGTCCATAACACCGCTGGTATCGGGAAGCATGCTATAGGATACGCCCATCTCCTTAGCGATACGTTTCATCTCTCTCATATCACCGGGATTTACAAAGCCGGGCAGGATGGCAACCTTACCGTTCTTCTTACCGGAGGACTTGGATAAATAGCGGATGAAGCCTGCTACCATATTGCTGAAGCCTGTGATGTGGGAACCGTAGTAGCTGGGGGTATTGCAGTGAACCATGTATTTGCCTTCAGGAACATCGATATCCTGGATAAAGGAATTCAAGTCATCACCGATGGTCTCGGAAAGACAGGTGGTGTGGACTGCAATAATCTTCGGATTGTAGATATCAAAGATATTCTTTGCTGCTGTCTTTAAGTTGGTTCCACCGCCGAATACGGAAGCCCCTTCGGTGAAGGAGCTGGTGGAGGCCATTGCAGGATCCTTAAAATGACGGGTTAAGAACATTCTGTGGAATGCGCAGCAGCCCTGGGAACCATGGCTGTGAGGCATACATTCGTGAACACCTAAAGCGGCATACATTGCACCAACGGGCTGACAAGTCTTTGCGGGATTAACTCTTAATGCACTTCTTTCATAGGTTTCCTTCGTCGTATAATCTAGCATTATTGTACACCTCCTATTGTTCCTTCAAGGATTGGAGCGGTCTTCCAGGGTGCCTTGACATAGCTCCAAGCCGGTGTATATATTCCCATAGCGATGTCTCTGGCAAAATTCACTGCACCACGAAAGCAGGAATAGGGTCCGCTGTAATCATAGGAGTGCAGCTGTCTGGATAAGGTGCCGCCCTTCTGGGCTACATATTTATCCTTGATACCGGAGAAGAAGATGTCGGGTTTCAGAAGCTTTAAGAACTCTTCTGTTTCAAAATGGTTCAGATCATCGACCATGTAGGTTCCATCCTTCATATCTTTAACCATACCGCTGTAATAATCAATCAGCTTCTCTTCCTTTAATTTATTCAAATCTTCTTCTGATAAATAAACGTGGAATTTCTCCTTATCAGGTTCAACTGTGATGGATTCAATGTTCTTGCTGTCTGCGTCGGGTTTGACAAAGGGAATAACCTCCCGACCCTCGTATTCCTCTCTGTGACCGAACTCATAACCGGCAAGTACGGTATGAACGCCGAGATCATTTAACAGGAACTGATAATGATGGGCTCTGGAACCACCTACATAGATAGCTGCTGTCTTGCCCTTCAGCTTGCTCTTGTAATAAGCCATATCCTGTTCGATATTGTCTAACTCATCTGCGATGACTGCTTCCGCTCTTGCTGTCAGCTCAGGGTCATTGAAGAATTTAGCCATATTTCTTAAGGATTCGATGGTAGCTTCCACACCTACGAAGTTAACCTTCATCCACGGAATACCGTATTTGGTCTCGATTAATTCTGCAATGTAGTTAATGGAACGGTGACACTGAACGACGCTTAAGTTCGCCTGATGTGCATTCGCAATGTCATCCATCTTGGCACCGCCGGTGAAGGTGGATACTACTTCATAACCGCATCTCTTTAATAATCGTTCTGTCTCCCAGCCGTCACCACCGATGTTATATTCACCAAGTACGTTAATTGCAAACTTATTCGTAATCTTTCTGTCGCCTTCACCGATGACGTATTTGATCAACTGGTTATTTGCGATATGATGTCCTGCAGACTGGCTGACACCCTTATAACCTTCACAGCTGAAGGCAATGCACTTGATACCGTATTCCTTCTCTGCCCATTTTGCTACCGCATGGATATCATCACCGATCAGACCTACGGGACAGGTGGAACAGATCATGATGGTCTTTGGATGGAATAAATCCATAGCTTCATTGATCGCCTGCTTTAATTTCTTCTCACCGCCGAATACAATGTCCGGCTCCTGAAGGTCGGTTGAGAAGCAATACTGTAAATAATTATCCTCTCCCTCCCCTTTTTTTGCCTTATGTCTTCTGGTTCCCCAGGAATAATATGCACATCCGATCGGTCCATGTGTAATAATGAAAGCATCCTTAATCGGTCCGACAACAACGCCCTTACATCCTGCATAACAGCAGCCTCTCTGGGTAATGATACCTGGTATGGTTCGGACATTTGCTGCGATTTCGTTCTTATCATTACTGTTAACATCAACCATATGCTCTTTACGGTTTTTATAAACTCTGGAATTGTACTGATCCAGCACTTTATTCATTACACTCATAGCAACCTCCTTTCCGCTGCTTTACGCAACGGGATTTATTCATACAAGCCATTTTATGACTTTTCTCAAGTGAATTCTGATTTATATAATTCACTTTAATAAGCCTCTGTTGTTGTTTCTCCGTTACGCACGCGATAGCTTTCATTAATCGGGAGAATAAATATCTTACCGTCTCCGGGGTTACCGGTGCTATTCACATCCATGATCGTATTGACAACCTTATCAACGTCTCCATCATTCACAATCATGGTAAATACTCGCTTTGAAATTAATCTCTGTGCTTCTGATAAATACTCGCCGGTCGGAGTTGCTGGTATTTCACCGGAATCAACGATGGATCTGAGAAGCGTCATATCAATGAGCTTCTTGCCTCTTCCAAGAACTTTTCTACAGGTAAAGGCAGGTACTCCGGCTTGCGCTAACGCTTCTTTTGTTACGTTAACTTTATTTTGCCTGATAATCGCCATAACTTCCTTCATGCCTAATCCTCCAATCTCCTAATCAATTCTACTAATATTCTGCTTTATAAACCTTTTTTCTTAGTACTGATGGTGTATGCCTCTTCTACAGGACTTACAAAAATTCTGCCATCACCGAAGTTGCCGTTTTCACCGGTTCTTGCATATTTCATGATGATCTTAGCAACATCATCCTTATCCTTATCTTCCACAACCATAAGTAACATTTCCTTTGGGATTTCGTCGTAGAATACTTCACCGACCTTCACACCTTTTTGTTTACCGCGTCCGTATACATCCATTTTTGTTACAGCAGGAAAACCTGCGGATAATAATTCTGATAATACAACTCCAACCTTCTCAGGACGAATGATTGCTCTTACTAATAACATAAAATGCACCTCCATTTTTATATAGTTTTTTAGATATCCATAAGACCATGTGCCATCAGTAATTCTTCGAGTCTTTCCTGCTTCATCGGCTTCGGTATAACGAACATGTCATTTCCGTCAATCTTCTGAGATAACTGGCGATATTCATCCGCCTGATTTGCTGTCGGGTCGTAGTCAATAACGGTCTTCTTATTAATCTCTGCTCTCTGTACCATGTTATCTCTGGGTACAAAGTGGATCATCTGGGAACCTAATTCCTTCGCAAAAGCGGAAACCAGATCTGCCTCGCCGTCTACCTTTCTGGAGTTGCAGATGATGCCTCCCAGTCTTACACCGCCGGTATTAGCGTATTTCTGAATACCTTTGGAAATGTTGTTAGCTGCATATAAAGCCATCATTTCGCCGGAGGCTACGATGTAGATTTCCTGTGCCTTGCCTTCGCGGATCGGCATTGCGAAACCACCGCAAACAACATCACCAAGAACGTCATAGAATACATAATCCAGATCGTCGGTATAAGCACCTAACTGCTCCAATAAGTTAATGGAAGTGATGATACCACGTCCTGCACAGCCAACACCAGGTTCGGGACCGCCGGACTCAACGCAGCGGATATTGGCAAAGCCCCTCTTCATAATGAAATCAAGGTCAATATCCTCGCCCTCTTCACGAAGAGTATCAAGTACTGTTTTCTGTGCTAAACCACCGAGGATTAATCTTGTTGAATCTGCTTTAGGATCACAACCAACGATCATGATGTTCTTTCCCATTTCTCCCAAGCCTGCTGTTAAGTTCTGAGTTGTAGTGGATTTACCGATACCACCTTTTCCATAAATTGCAACCTGTCTCATACGAATTGCCTCCTTAATAATTGTTTGGTTGTTACTATCCGGGGGATAGTTACGTTTGGTTTTGAGAACGAAAAAGACGCCATCACATGAAGAAGTAATGACGTCTCTGTCTTATAGAGCTCTTTTCGATTATCACTAGCGATAATTTCTATAGGTGCAATTCTATCATCTTGCAAATAGTGTTTCAATACATCGATTTGTCGAAATTAACTAATGTTATATCTTAATTTTTGCACAATTTACACTATAGTTTTTAGTGTTAAAAATGATTATCAGCCGATAACACGAAATCTGTCAGGAGATTACCAAATCCTCAGCCTGGCCTGTATCTTTTAAGAGAAGAAGATGCTCTTCTGGAAATAAGATATGACTCGGCACCTGCTCCTGAAAGCTTTCCTTCCACTTCTGTTTTGGTACAATCCACCAAAGCTTCCCTTCCTCTGTCATAGGCTCACAATGCCGGAAAATAATACTGTTTTCAAAAGGGCCCTCGGAAAACCCGGCTAAGGTGACCTTTAACGAATTCGGCTTCTGCAGATCATGAGCAGGCTTCATATTATGCGCCCGAATTCCGACATACCAGATTTCCTCATCTACCAGCCGTAAGGTCTTAAGCTTCATACCCCAGTCCAAGGCTTCTATTTCATAATCGGATATCTTTCTTGCCCTTGATATATTCTTACAGCCTGTGAGCTTCGCTGTTATAACATGAATCGGATTCGCAAAAACTTCCGTCTTTTCTCCGAATTCCACAAGCTTTCCTTTGTTTATGATCGCTATGTTCTCGCAGAAACGGTATAATTCATCCCTGCTGTGGGATACCATCATTATTTCTCCCTGGTAGGTGCTTAACACCTCAGCCAGCTCCTGCCCAAGCTGATCCTTAAGAAAGGAATCCAGCGCTGAGAATGGCTCATCAAACATCAATACCTCCGGCTCATAAGCCAGCATTCTTGCCAGCGCAACCCTCTGCTGCTCCCCGCCGGACAGTTGATGGGGATAACGGCTGCGAAGGCCAGTCAGACGAAACATGGCAAGCATCTTTTCTGATACCAGCTTCTTATTTCTTTTATCACGGACAGCTATTTCTATATTCTCTCCTACTGTCATATTCGGAAACAGTGCATAGTTCTGAAACATGTAGCCAATGTTTCTCTCCCTTGGAGGCAGATTGATCTTGCGCTCAGAATCATATAATATTTTACCATTCAGGATGATTCTTCCGCTGTCCGGAGTCTCGATTCCGGCAATGCATTTTAACGTAAGGCTCTTGCCGCAGCCGGATGCCCCCAGAAGTCCAGTGGCTTTTCCCTGGGTGTCAAGTTGCATCTTAAGGGTAAAAGACTTATATTGTTTAGTAATATCAAGCGTCAGACTCATGTTCCTCCTCCTTTTCCAGGTCACTGAACTGCATAATCCATGTTGGTAAACTACCCAGAATGTCAAAAAGGCGCCTTAGATTACTCTAAGACGCCTTTGTCGTTATACTCTGGCTGTATTTAATAATATAGCACTTATGAATTATAAATTAGATGAAATTATAGTTTTATACTTAATAATTGTCAAGCATTATTGTTAATTAGGTCCTACATATACATAACATTATTTAAACAACTTCATACATTTGCCTTCTATATGTATTGCTATTTTCCACCAAAACCTTACAGTTCAACCAAGATAACTTTTGTTCTATGCTTTCACCCAGCTCATGTAATATCATCTTTTCAGATCTAGAATCTGAAGCAAAATCGCCTTCTAAAAATAAAACTATTCTGATTTCTTTTTCACTCCTGGACAAAAACTTCCCTTCAAAAAATCTAAAAAATGGTTTTAATACATCAGATTTTTCTTGAAAATCTGGCTTGGAATGGGCTCCTATCAAACACGATAATGTCATTGCAACTTTTTTAGCAATTTCTATATCAACGCTATCTCTATCTCCTTCTGGAATAATTGCTGCTGTACTTACTTTTGCATTATTTTTAAAAATACGCCATCTATTTTCCGCTTCATAACCTTTACAATTTTTCACTTCCATAATAAGTATATTATTACTATGAATCGATATAAAATCTACACCTTTGGCATCTGGTAAATTTTGAAAAATATCTTTATAAAATTTTGTTTCGTCATATTTTATAGATCTTGCAGTTTCAGGAAATCTAAAGCGTATTCCGCTCTCAATTATGTCCATAAAACAACTCCTGTTCTCTTTCGTATAAATGGTCAAACTCTTCCATAATTGAATTATGTTTTAAATCATTAAGTTTTTTTTCCTTTTCATATTTTAAAATTCCATCTTCTTTATATAAGGATATAAAGTTAATATCCATTTTTTTGCCTTTTTCTTCATATTTTGTCGCAAGTGAGAAACTCTGTTGTAGAAAATAGTCATGTGTAGTGACAAAAATTTGTACACCCATTTGTGCCAATTCAATAAGGGCTTCCGTTAAAGGTTGAATCATTTTAGGATTCATATTACTTTCCGGCTCATCCCATAAAAGAATAGAATTTTTACCCAGACTGCCAGACAGTATTAAATACATAATAGTAGACAATTTTCGATATCCTTCGGATACTAAACCCATTTCAATTTCACCAACGCCCTTTGTTTTTAAGTAAAACTTTTTATCGCGTTGTACTATATTGCCACTAATAATATCACCAAATTTATCCAATACTCTGTTTTGTTCGTTTGTATTAGGACCTTTCCTTAGCGGTTTATCTAATAGCCGAGCTAAATCGTAATAAGTCTCTTCAAATGCTATGTGGTATTCAGTGTATAACGAAATAAAATTTTCAGTTGCTGAAATAATTTCTTTAGGCGGTATATATACCGGTTCTATTCCTTTCATAAAATCCTTTATAGGATAATGCATATCCAAATGCTTTTCTTGTCTATTTCCAAATCCGAAGGACATCTCACTGTTATCACTTAACCCAACACTAATCTCAGCACGATTACTTCCTTGAATTCGTCCAACAAGTCTACCAATGCTGTAATTATCCGGTCTAAAAACTCCTTGTAATTTACTAACTAATATTTCTTCATTTTTCTCACGTGTAAGATCGCTTCTAGATTTATTTGCTTCATTTACTGCTTTTAAGGAAGAATATAATATTTTTAGCACAGCTGTTTTTCCAGTGCTATTTTCACCACTTATAATATTAATATTTTTAGAGAACTCTAAATCTAAATTTTCAAATATCATAAAATTTGAAAGTTTTAATCTATTAACATATGGCATAATTATACTCCTTATCAATATTACCTTGAATTATAATATTTATCATTAACCAAATTTTACTTATTATACCACATAAAAATAGTATCTGCAAATCTAACATTTACTAAATATATTAGCTACCTTATTATTCACTTATATGAAATATCATACGATTTACCTGATTGGGCAGGCGCCGGTACTGCATTCCTTATCAAGGATTTCCCGTTCTTCCGTATCCTCCAGTTCAGCCAGAAGCTCATAATCAATCGGCTTGATCTGAGCCATTCGGTTCTCATAATCCTCTTTGGAGGTGCATTCATAAGGCAGAAGCGGATAGGTCTCCTCCATCAGAGGAAGAAAGGTAACCCCTACCACAGAGTCAAAATTATCATAAATCCACTTTGCAACATCCTTCCATTCATGATCCCTCACATCGACTGTAATCGAGGAATTATGATCCGTCCAATGAAGCATGGTCAGCTTATAAAGCTCCAGCTGTTCCAGCGCTCCGACATCATACTTGGTTCTTCCCTCAGGTGCCTTAATCGGGAATTCGATTACCTTGACGGTGCAGTCCTCATTGGTTTGGCCATTTTCATTATGAATCTTATAACTTCCCTGCCACTCTATCATTTTATAAAGAGGATCGGAAGCGGATATTCGAATTCTTCTGATATAATAATCCGAATGGGCAAAATGAATCCCGGAGCTGACACAAGGCAGGGTCGACAAACTGCCCTCCGGTTTTATCGTTGTCATGAGCTTCGGAGGAACTATCCCCAGTTCCTTGGAATAACGAATTCCTTCCGCATGGACAACTTTTCTCAGCTCTGTAAGTAATTCTCCCAGCTCTTCATAACTCATGTTCGTCTTGTTCACCATATCCATCATGCCTGTTAAAGATACTCCGATAATCTTATCCTCCTGCATCACCTTATTCCACTCGGGCAGCTCAACCTCTACCAGGGTCATACGGATCGCTACCCTGGTGGAGAGCTTAAGGACTTCCATCAGACTGTCTTTCCCCAGTACTTTGCCTTTTACGAAAGCCATCAGATTATTCGTAGTAAGATTACAGCACTGCTTCGACTGGAGTAAAATCTCACCACATGGATTGCAGCCCTGAAAGGACGGCTTTCTTCGCAGAGCTTCAGAAGCATTGATAAACCCAGGCTCGCCGTTCATCCTGATGGAATGAAGGATTTCCTTAATCCGCTCCAGAGACGGGCGCTGCTGATACAGTATGGAATTATTACTCATCTTACGGTGTGAAATCTCAGGATCTTCCAGCCAGCTTCCATCAACGAGCTTATAGATATTCTGTTTTGCATTGATTACCTCATCATCATCTTCGTCACAGATTACCATCATAGCGCTTCGCCTTACTCCGCCGGATACGACATTTTCACTGATGATGGTTGCAATATCAAGAATATCAATCGTCTTAAGCCTTCCATCTGTTCTCTTGGCAAAGATCCGGTTCATCTTCTCAAACATTCTCTGAATGGACTTATGTCCGGAGGCTCTGCCGCCGAAGCGCTTCAGCCGCTCACCCTCCGGTCTTACATAACTATAATCTATGATCAGTTTCTGAATCTGGTTATACTTAGGCAGGGTTATCAGCTGAAAATAATTCTCAAGGGCTTCACACCAGCCTTCCTTACTGTCGCCGACCTTAAGAATAGCTATGGTGGACTCCTCCTCCTTTATGATCAGCTGGGTATGCTCCATAGCAGCTTTTGCAGTATATAATCGGACATCCCGGTCATAGGCACTTTCCAATTCAATACGCCTAATGCCGGGCAGCAGCTTCACCAGCTCTTTATCAATCCGGATACCTACACCGCTTCCAACCATCAACAGATAAAATGCATCAATCAAATCCTGCATGCACCGTATATTCGTAAAGGAACAGTTATAATTAGAGAGCGGATAATTCTCAACCACCTCAGTTCCTCCCATATATAAGGTTCGTCCTGAGGGAAAGGTTCTAAGATGAAACAGGTTATCATAAAGCATCTTTGCCTCTTCTAATTCCTTACCCGGGTCAACCAAGCTACCGTTCTTCTCTTTATATCTGATTCCAAGTCCCACATTATACTCCGTTGTCCGCAGAACTGTCTCCGGCCAGGTTTCCCTTCTCTTCTTATCCTCAAGATACCGGGAATAGGTTCGAAGATATACGAATTCACCAAGATGACTTAAGGGACTTTTTCTATTTTGATATCGTTTGATAAATTGTTCAGATAATATTTTCTCCATCCGCTACTCCATTCTGCTTCCCTTCATAGGATTATACAAGGTTCACAGCTATTATATATTCTTGTCTTATGCTCAACATTTTAATCATTGGGTAAACTCAACATGTACCATATCTTGTAGCCTAATTATATTAAAGTACAAAATACATGTCAACGTAAGTTTCACAATTCGACTTGTAACGACATTGGATCACGCTGCATATATAAATATTGAATCTATTTGTAAAGGAGTGTCATTCTATGTTACTCACGGCAACTAACATCATTGTTATATTTATTACTCTGATAGTAGTCTTCTTCCTGTTGGGACTCCTATTTGGCAGATTGACGAATCCTGCAAAACAGACAGAGACATTTCAGCAGACATCGGATTATCAGCAGGCTGCCACAAATCAGCAGAGATCAAATTATCATCAGACAGCAGCAAATAAACAGCCATCAAATTATCAACAGACAGCAAATTATGATGAGGCAGCAATAAATCAGCAGAGATCAAATTATCAGCAAGCCACAACAAATAAACAGACAGCGAATTATCAGCAAACTGCAACAGATAAACAGACAGCAAATTATCAGCAAACTTCAACAAATAAGCAGGCAGCAAACTATCAACAAGCTGCAGCAAATCAACAGGCAGCAGCAAATCAGCAGAGATCAAATTATCAGCAGGATGCAACAAATAAGCAGACAACTAATAAGAAGAGAACAACCTATCAGCAGGCAACACCTGTAAAGACTTATCGGAATAAACCTTTTCTGGCAGATACACTGGGACAAGACAATCTGGAAAATACTGATCAGATTGACTTAAGGCAGAATAAATGGTCAAAAGATTCAAGATACCAATATAACAATAATTACTGGTAATTCATAACCAGAGCTAAAACAACTCCAAACGAATAAAATAATAAGGGAGTATCGTAAATCCTCTCGAATTCTCCAGCCCCAAGGCATACTTTACTCATATGCCTGCATTACCTGACTCATCCTTCCTAAGAAGCATCTGTCAGGGTGCCATTGCTGGAAAACTCTCAAGGGATCTACATACTCCCTCCAATTGTTTATATTGCAGTTCTATTGTATATTCGATTACGCATAATGTTCCTTAGCTATTAGTCACCTGTCTTTGCCAGCTTAATTGATCTGCGGGTAAAGAAGATTATAGTTCCAAAAATCGCAGCCAGAACGATCGGCAGCATAAATGGTGATAACGCTTGAGCCTCCATCGATTTATAATTTAGGTAAGCGAATAACGCCATTACCTCCGCCTTCATCAGTACCAGCAATGTTAAAACACAGCTGTATACCCTGTCCCTTTTTTCCTCTGTCACTTCAACCGGCATGTTCCAGGAAGAAGGGAAGAAGGTAACCACGGTAAGCAAAAGATACATCAGGACTGACATAACAGGCAGAAAGATCAGCTCACCTTTACCGCCCCAACGATCCACCTCTCCGGCTGCATTATAATGACCGGGTATCCGATCAGGTAGGTCGCTCCATCGAACAATCAAAAGTACGAACATACTGATCAAAATGATTAGTGCAATTGCTTCAATCACAATTTGTAATTTATTATGCTTTATCATGAATTTCATACAAATTACCATGCCTTTCTTCAAAACCTGCAAACTTTGAGCCGCAAGCACAAAGTTGTGTGTGAAAAATCTTGATTTTTCACACTTATCCCTCTGATTTCTTCTATTCTTTCAATAATTTATAAGGATACTACTATAAAGTCTACACATAAGAATTCAGGTAATTCTGCAGCCTTTCGATATACCTTCCCACATGAATTCCGTCAGCAAATGCATGATTTACCTGAACAGAGAAGGGCAGGAGGATCTTATCGCCCTCTTTATAATATTTACCCCAGGAAATCCTCGGTACAGCATCATCCTTACGTAAGCTGATGGTATGGGACAAATGCGTGAAGGAAATCCAGGGAATGCAGGTGATATAAACCAGATCATCTCTTGAAGCAAGCTCCTCCATTGGAAAATACTCCTGCTGACTGTCAGCCTTCTTCTTCGCTGCTTCTGTAAACTCCTCCATCGTATTCTCCAGATCAAGTGTTACTATTTTAAAGAGATCTGTTCCCGGGCTGATTTCTGTGAAAGATGGATGTACTCTGTCATGCAGCACTATCTTATCCTCCCTGATCCGATAACGGAACTCCTCGATATCATTGGCAATTAGAACGGAAGCATAAACCATGGCGTAATAAAAAGGCAGCTTCTTCTCTTTCATCCTGCCAAGGAAGTTCGTAATGTCAATATTCATGCAAATGTTATATTGGGGATAATCCATTCTATGAAAGAACTCATAATGCTGCGCCCTTTTCCAGGTGTTGATATCGATGATTTGCATATTGGTAACTCCTTTCAAGGTGCTCTCGTAATGATTTGATATAGATAATATACCAAATCTTTCTTAAAGTCAAAGTATCAAATAATTAGAATTGCGTTAAAAAACCAATATAAAGTAATACCACAAAAAATCCCCTAAACTAACCGCTGATAAATTCGTCTTACAGTAAACTGTTGATTATGAAACAGCCTGCCATAAGGGAGTATTAGCGGATAGCCTAAGGGATTTTGATATATGTATATAAATATCTGATTTCTTTCTTAATTTTTCATTCCGGTCATTACAATACCTTCGACGAAATATTTCTGACCAATCACATAGAAAATCACACCTGGTGCAAAGGACATACAGGTTGCTGCCATCATCTTTGCCCAGTCTTGTTTTAACGCACCACGAAAGATGGTGAGTCCGATTGCTATCGTGAACTTTTCATCGGAATTGATATATACCATCTGCTGGAGTAAATCATTCCACAGAGTGATAAAGATAAATAAGGCAACTACGATCATAGCCGGTTTGATGGCCGGTACAATAATATTCGTCAGGATACGGAAGCGCCCCGCTCCGTCAATGGTTGCAGCCTCATCTAATTCCCGCGGTATCGACATGATAAACTGTCGGATCAGGAAAATATTGAAGGCACCGCCGCCGCAAAAATACGGAAGAATCAGCGGCAGATAGGAGTCGGCAAGGCCAAGTCCCCGGGTCCACATGATATAAAGCGGAATTAGCGTAACCATCGCAGGAAGAAGCATTGATCCAACACACAGTGTAAATATTAATTTTTTCCCGCGAAACCGAAGCCTTGCAAAGGCATAACCGGAGAGCGTAGCCGTAAGGGTTCCTCCGATGACCGAAGGGACGATGATAATCATAGTATTGGTGAAGTATCTCCAGAAATTAAAAAACACTAAGGTCTCGGAATAATTTTTAAATAGCCATTTACCAGGGAAAAATGCAGGCGGATAGGCATATATCTCAGAATTAGTCATAAGTGAGGTACGGAAAATCCACCAGATGGGAAGCATTACTGCTGCTGCCATTAATACAACTATGATAAAGGCAATAATAGCGGCTGCTGTTTCCTTCCTTTTTCGGCTCTTAAAGGCACCCTGTGTTTTATTATTCATCTTTCATCGCCTCCCTCATAGAAAATCCAGCCCTTCGATGTACCGAATAATACGCCGGTAAAGAGTGCTATCAGTAGAAAGAATACAAACGAGATAGCGCAGGCATACCCGATCTGATTGCTCTGGAATGCATACCGATACATGAGATAAGTCATAAACGTCGATGAATTTCCCGGGCCGCCGTTGGTTAAGGATAATGCAGGTACAACAATCTGCATGTTCGTTATTAAACTCATAAGAAGATTATAGAAAATGATAGGTGTCATACATGGCAAGGTTATGTTGCAAAAGCGCTGCCAGCCATTCGCGCCGTCGATTTCAGCGGCTTCATGATAAACACGGGGTACATTTTGCAGACCTGCCAAAAAGATGACAATGAGGTTTCCGGATAACCAGACAGCTATCATCACAAGTGATGGCACGACAGAACTGGAATCGCTTAAGAACAAAATCTTTGTCACACCCAGCTTTGATAAAATATAGTTGAACAATCCGAAATTGGACTCGTAGAGCCATGACCAGCCCACATATACTGCAGTAGCCGGCAGAACGTATGGTACATAGAACACAGCCCGCCAGAAGCTTCTGGCAGGAACCTTCCGATTAAGCAGCATCGCTATAAACAAGGTATAAATCATGCTTGCGATTACAGCCAGGGCTGCAAAATATACTGTTACCTTGATGGAATCAATAAAATAGGGATCCGAGGTAAATAATCTGACATAATTATGAATTCCATTAAATTTCGGTGAGGATAGTCCCTTCCAGTTGAAAAAGCTTACTGCGAATACACCTAACAGCGGAAGATATGTAATAAAGGTCAGTCCAATGATCGAAGGAAGAATGCATAGGTATGCTGTACGTTCCTCCTTCCTGTATCTACGGGAAGGATGTGACTTAGACTGCTTGATCTCATTGCTCATAGAACACCTCTTGTTTTCCCAGGAAAGGGTGACCACATGCCATAATAATGTCAAGAGCGGTCACCCTGCCTTGTTAATGATTAACTTTATTAATTGCTGCCTTCATAGGCTGCTTTTAAAGCGTCAATATTCTTTGTGATGGCATCTTTGGCTGTAATCTTTCCTGTCCATACATCACCAAGTATGGAGGTTACTAAATTGTTGAAATCAACGGTATTATTTACATAATACCAGGAAGCAGAACGTGCAGTAGACTTAGCATAATCTACAACAGCGCTCTTATAATCGGCATAAGGAGGGAAGTTCGGGTTATCAACCCATTTATGGGTATAAGTCTCATCGGTATACCATTTATCAAGGATAGGCATCCAGATACCGGATTCAATGAGTGCCCAGCTGTTCTCCTCCTGATAGTACCATTTGAGCCATTCCATAGCTTCCTTCGGATGCTTGGTCTGTGAGAATACTACATTAGGTCCGCCAGTACAAAGTGTAACTTTTTCCTTCATATAAGGTAATACTGCAACACCGTAATTAAGTCCGTCTTGCTTTGCCGTAGCAAGACATGTGCCAACATTCCAAGCGCCGCCGGTACCCATAGCACAAGTTCCTGAGATAATAGAACGCTGAATACTGTCATCGGTTGCACCTGTTGATAACGGAGCAACATGATCAACCAGATACAAATCAGCAACCTTCTGGATTGCTTCAATACTTGCCGGATCATCAATCGTTACCTTGGAACCATCTGCTGAATAATAACCGGCACCATTACTGATCGGCCAGGTCTCCAGCTGCCATGCCAGGTTCTCAACCAGACATCCATACTGTGTAATATTCTGAGCGTCAAAGCCATCCTCGTTCGGATGCTTACCGTTCTTATCCAGGGTAAGCTGCTTCGCTGCAGCTACGAATTCATCCCAGGTCCAGGCATTCTCCACCGCTGTCGGAGGATATGCAACGCCGGCTTTATCAAACATATCTTTGTTGTAATACATTAAAAGAACTTCATTGGCTGCTGAATAAGCAACCGGTTTGCCATTATAACGGAAAGCAAGGCAATCTAACGGTTTGCTTTCCCCTTCGCCATACATGGAGCTGATATCAGCCAACATACCCTGCTCTGACCACTGAAGCACGCCAGCTTCACTCATCATACCGGTATCAGGTAGCTCTTTCGCTGTAGCCATGGTATTCAGCTTTGTCATGTAGTTTTCCCAAGGAATAGCGACTACTTCAACTTCAATTTTGTCCTGGGAAGCATTGAATTTATCCGCTAGCTTCTGTGTTACAGCGCCCTCGTCCGTACTTCCCCACATAGAATAAGTAATTTTAACTTTTTCCCCACTACTGGTATTACTACTTGATGTATCATCCTTAGGCGTATCTGTAGCTGCTTTACTGTCCCCCCCGTTGTCACTTTTGTCAGTCGTGCTGCATCCTGCAAGAGCCATAGTCCCTATCAGCATGAATGTAAGCAGGATAGAAATGATTTTTTTGGACATATTGATAACCTCCTCTTTCATAATTCTAATCTATTTATCAACACAAGACAACCGTGTTAATAACATAATTTGGTAATTATTGATAAAAATAGTTAATTTCCAAACCGCACCTTGTGCCATACCAGCATTTCGCCTTTGCCCCGGTTATTCCAGAGGCAGTAAGGAATTGCTTTCAGCTTTACCGGTGTTTCTTTAAAAGTTGGTGTTCCGTACAATTCATCTTTCCTGACACCTTCATTATTTAGCCGGGTTCCTTCATATTCTATCGCAGGTATCTCCCCATATAACTCTTCTACCGGCTTCTTCTCTGATAATGCGGTGTGAGGTGTTACATAAACAGCTCCCAGGTTATCTCCGTTATCGATCTCCTCCAGACAATAAACACAGGGACCTTTCATTATAGCAATCTTCCCTTCATCGGAACGGACATTTTCATTGGCAGAAACCCAGCGGGGCTTCACGCCGAAGTCTATCTCAATCTGATTTTCCCCGCTCTTTAAATCCTCAAAGCAGGCATAACCTTTATCCACTTGACATACAGTATCACTTCCATCCCTCTTCACCTTGACCGCCTTTGCATATTCCGGTACACGGATTTTAACCGCTGCCTTAGCAGGCTTTGAAGCTTTGATTGTTACTCTTATTTTTCCATCCTGAAGAAGGGTGGAATGGAGTTCAGCTTTAATTACGGCATCGTCAAATTGAACTTCAGCAGTCGATGAAATGAATTGGTTAATATAGAAGGCTTCGTTATCCCTCGCATAGATGTACTGACCTAATGATGCCAGCGTTCTTGCCAGATTCGGCGGGCAGCAGGCTACGCTGAACCATCGCTGCCGTTCCGGCTTCACATGCATCATATAAGAGTGATCCGTGCAGAAGCTGGGAACGACCTCCAACGGATTCACATAAAAATACCGATCCCCCGTCATAGCAATCCCGGCAAGCACCGTATTATACAGGGCCCGTTCGACGGTATCGTAATATGCCGCGTTCTTTGTCACACTAGCCATGCGCTGGCCGAACATCATAAGGCCGATGGAGGCACAGGTTTCACTGTAATTCGTATTATTCGGAAGGTCATAGTCCGTCGTGAAACGTTCCAAAAACCCACTGGACCCAATGCTTCCTGTTATGTACATTCTCCGTCTGGTTATGTTATCCCATATGGCCTGGCATGCTTCAAAAATTTTAGGATCCTCACATTCAAGCGCCAGGTCGGCCATCGCACTGCACATATACATTGCCCGAACAGCATGCCCTTCCGCAGTACACTGCTCTATTGGAGGCATATGCGCCTGGGAATACTTCAGGTCGTAATGATCAAATTCATGAAAAAATTCCGATCCCTCGCGACCTCTGATCTCTTCCAGAAAGTAGCTTGGTTCACTGCCTCTTTCTTCAATAAAATAGCAGGCACAATTCAGATATTTCTTATCACCGGTTACCCGGTACAGTTTCAAAAGTGCCAGTTCAATCTCCTGATGTCCGGGATACCCATGAAGCTGGTCTTCTTCACTGCCAAAAACCTTACAGATCAAATCGGCGTTCCTCTTTGCAATTTCTAGAAGCTTACCTTTACCGGTCGCATTATAATAAGCAACCGCAGCTTCAATCAAATGCCCCGCACAATAAAGCTCATGTCCTTCCACCAGGTTTTTCCACCGTCTTTCCGGTGCTGCTACTGTAAAATATGTATTGATGTATCCATCCGCCTGCTGCGCACGCCCTATCAGATCGATCACACCATCAACGGTCTCTTCAAATCTCGCTCCGCTGCCATTATCAATACAGTACGCAACCGCTTCAATCCATTTATACAGATCCGTATCCTGAAAAACAACACCTTGACGGGTTCCCTCTAATTCGCCGGCAGCAATCCGGAAGTTATTCATGCAATAGGTAGGAACAGCATCTTCAACCCGGTCATTCAATATCTCCCATTGATATGGAATAATCTTTTCTGCAACCAGCCTGGAATAGCTTCCAAAAAGTGAATCTGTTATACGGATGCTGCTTAATTTTAATGTTTTTAGTCCATCTACCATTGCTTAAATAGCTCCTTTGAATGTAATTATTATGGTAATCGTTTAACATGAGAATTAAAATAATAGGGTTAATAATACTTTATTTTGTGGCTATGACGCTTTATAAGGTAAACGTTTTCCTTTAGATAAATATATCACGTCTTGTAAAAAATGTAAATACCATCCTCAAAAATTTACAATTCTTCTTAATGTCGTATTTATCGGCTTTATAGGCGTTTTTCCATGGATTTTCTAAAGTTCGACCTCATATTCTATATAATGACATTAATTAAACGTTTACCTTGTTATTTACTAAATTTTAGAATACTTCTTGCAAATTTAATCCATCTATGCTACCCTCTCACTAGAAAGAGATAAAACGTTTAATTTAGAAGGAGGTGAGGGTATGACGACGATTAAGGATATTGCACGGGAAGCCGGTGTTTCGATTGCGACCGTGTCCAAGGTATTAAACAACAAGCAGAAGATAAGCAGCGAAACCGCGGATAAAGTATTAAGCATAGCAAAAGCCTTAAATTATAATCCCAATGTCCATGCCAGGAACTTAAAAAACGGTCAGAACAGAACAATTGGTATTATTACAGAGGACCTTACCGTATTCAACTCTCCTTCAATTGTAGATGGGATTGCAGAATATTGTGAAAATAATCAATATCATTATATCCTTGGCAATCTGCGCTTTAACCGGCTATATGGCCACAGCATCGAATTTACGCAGGAAAAATCAGAGCTGGTAACAACCGCAATCAATAATATGCTGTCCAAGCAGGTAGACGGAATTATCTATGTCGGTTGTCACAGCCATGAGATTTCCCATCTGACACAACAGGAGATGACTCCTTTTGTATGTGCTTACTGTTTTACAAATAACCCGGGGCTTCCCTCCGTTATTTATGATGATCAGACTGCCGCATATGATGCTACAAAGCTTTTGATTGATTACGGCCATCGCAAAATAGGCGTGATTTCAGGTCTGGCTAACAGTATTCACTCCTCCAACCGGCTTTTTGGATATCAGGACGCCTTGTATCAGAGTGGAATTCCATATAACCCGCGACTTATCCTATACGGCAACTGGGAGAAGGAATCCGGCTATGATTTATGCCAGAAGTTAATCGCAGACGGCGTAACCGCCATCTTTGCACACAACGACTTAATGGCAATCGGCGTCATCGAATACTGCATCGAGCATAACATCACCATCGGCCAGGAGCTTTCCCTGATCGGCTTCGATAACCGGGATATCAGTATGGTGTGCCGCCCGAAGCTCACAACCGTATCCCTGCCCTTGTATGAGATAGGCCACCAGGCAGCAGAGCTGCTGATCAACCTGATAGAGAATAAACCAAATCCGGAAAGCCAGATTGTTAAGCTGGAATGTGAAATCATTGAACGGGAATCGGTAAAAAAATTAGTGTAAATGTGTGACTGTGGTAATGTCATACGTTTACACTAATTTTATGATGTCGGATTGGTGAAAGATGGGTAGTACAACTTATTTCATTTTCAATCGGTATCGTCTGGTATCTATTACTGTTTTGCCGTCAAATTTTACTGCCGTATCGTTCTTTTCGTAAATAAAGCCACATTTCTCCATAACTTTACCTGAAGCATCATTGCCAACCATATATCCAGCAACCATCTCAGTTTCCATTAATGTATTACGAGCGAAATCAATGATAGCTCTAGCTGCTTCGGTAGCATATCCCTTGTTCCATTCACTATACATGATATAACCCATAACTTCTTTTTACTCCTTGCACATTAAAGTGCATTCATATCTAGTTATTCCGGCTCCATATTTATCACCTAAGGAAACTATATCAAATCCAAGCTTTTTGTAAAACCCGACTGCATCATCGTCTGTTTCTGCAATAATTTCATCAGGTTGAAATGTATCTATACAATGGTTGATTAAAGAGCTTCCTATACCCGACTTTTGATAACTTTTATTAACAGCAATATTATGTATTATGACTCTCTTAATATTACTAATATCTAAAATGATAACACCGGTATAAGTTTTATTACTTTTGGCTGCAAATATTGCTGTGCTTAAATTGTTTATGTAGTTTTCAGCTTTCTTATTTAGTCTTTCTTCTGTCGGATTATATACGCTCTCAGCAAGGACGGACAGTAAATCTTTAATTCTTAATATTGATTTGGCTTCTATTATTTGCTCCATAATGCCCTCCGAACTTCAATTAATAATTAGCGGCTGCTAATAATAGCAAACTTTTTATAATGGGATATTCACATTAACAGCTTTTATCACGTTAATGCTTGGATATAATATGCTAAACTCGTCTTGTTCACTTTCAATTTTTTCAAGCTTTTCCGGGAGTTGATATACTTTTCTGATATAAAAGCCCATATCCGTAAGTATATTAA
This sequence comes from Mobilitalea sp., assembly GCA_035564175.1. Classification (GTDB taxonomy): domain Bacteria; phylum Bacillota; class Clostridia; order Lachnospirales; family Lachnospiraceae; genus Mobilitalea. Next base: position 52,387 of record DATMUM010000265.1, on the reverse strand, counting down.
TATATTCACCAATAGGTTTCCTATAAGTTACAAATTCAAAGTCATCGTCATCTTCCCATTTCCATTTTGTTGGGCCGGTATAGAAATAGCTGTGTGTTTCCGGAGGGTCGTTCCACAAATATTTTGAGGTTACACATGCGTTTGTCGCATCCGGAAGACTGCAAACAAATATTCCTCTGTCCTTAAGTGTAAATTTAACGTTTTGAAATACCTTTTCAATATTCTCAATATAGCCTAAGGCAGCCATGGAAATAACGATATCATATTTTGATTCACCAATATTCATTTCTTCAATATCGGAAACAATGAATTCAATATTCACCTTTTCGCTTGCTGCATTTTCTTTAGCCAACATAATTTGCTTTTCTGATATATCTATACAGGTGACAATAGCACCTTGCTTTGCTAACGCAATGCCACAATTGGCTCCGCCACAGCCTAATTCAAGTATCTTTTTACCGCATACATCCCCTAATAAATTCAAATCACTTTCATTTAAACAATTTACAATTCCATAGTCGACGGTATCGAAGGAGAACTTAGCGTTTCTTTGATAACGTTCGGCATGGTTATTCCATGAAGCTTTATTTATTGAATTCGTATCCATACATACCTCCATATTATTTATTATTTAGTTCATCTTTCTTCGTTTGTAATTACTATCGTTTGTAAACTAATTTCGTTATTATTTGCTATGAGCATACGGTGGTAATCACTAGAATTATCAGCTGCTTTAATTTCATCGATAGCCTCTGTTAGTTCACCTGTTTCAATTTCATTGACATCTACATGCTTTTCACCAGTCTCAAATAATTCAGCACCATGACCTGATGTTGCTAAAGCCAGAACAATCAGCGTCATGTGGAACAGGATTAAGGACAAGGTAAACCATGGTATTGTGAAAAAAGATACTTGTATGTAATATCGAAGCTGGATGGCAATATTGATAAATATGTTTATAATACATACACTGATAAGAACTTTCTTTGACCTCATAATATCTTTTAGCCAGCATACGCAAACCAGAAATACGATAACCATCTGCAGACACTCCAGAAATACAATGACAAAACTTGTGTTATTATAATTTTGCCAGGTCCATAGGAATGCTGTTAATCCTTGCAGAAAAACCACATATAACTTGCTATCAAGCAGGATATAATAACTGCAGATACAAAACAACGGTATCAGTAAAAGCAGCGGTTTCTCTCTGATAAACGTCATAAGCCGGATTTATATATTAAGACGAATATATAGAGTAGACTTATGACACCAGAACCAAGAATATCTTTAAAAGAATATCTTAATAAGATATAATTCCTCATCCAATGTTCATAACTTAGTTAATTATATAAGCATCTGGTAATAATTTCAAACGCAAATTTATCATAATATAACTTAAGGGACTGATGAAAACGATATTTATCAATCATGAGCATTTCTTCGTTTTCAACAATCCCTTATAAATTTAACTTATTATCTTTCTGTCCGTTCCGCAGGAGAATTTAATTCATTGTTAAGCTTTGCTTGTTTGCTAACATGATGTGCAGTAGCTGAGGAGGTTTGATCAATTCCTGCTTTCTTCAGATGCTCTCCCTCTTTTTCCTTGCGGTATTTCTGATTTGATTGCTTGCTCATATCAACACTTCCTTTCCTGTCATAAAGTTAGTGTTTCTCTGAAGGCCATTAATATGCATATTCCAATATTTCATTTTCAAGCATTTCCATGATTTTATCCGCTGATACCGGTCTGCTGTACAGGTAACCCTGTCCATAATCACAACGTTTGTTCTTCAGAACATTGTGCTGTGTTTCTGCCTCAATCCCTTCTGCAATGATGGTGAGTCCCAGATCATGGGTCAGCTTAATGACTGCCTCTACGATGGATCGATCTTCTCCATCATTAATGATGCCTTTTACAAAATTAGCATCCAGTTTAACAACGTCGATCGGGAAATTTTTCAGATAAGTTAACGAAGAATAACCTGTTCCAAAGTCATCCAGCGCAATCTGAAGCCCCATACTGCTGATATCATTAAAAACCATCTTCGATAATTCGGCCTTATCGATGAATACGGTTTCCGTAATCTCAAGCTGGATCTCATTACTGTTTAACTGCGATTGAAGCAGCATATTCCTGATATAGTTGACAAAGCCATACTGGACAAAGCTATTTCCCGAAATATTAATTGACATCATAAGCTTCGGTCGGTCTACTAACAGCTCATCCCAGATCTTCTTCTGTAAAAATGCTGTTTTGATCACCCAGCGCTCGATTTCTTCAATAAGTCCGGTTTCTTCTGCGAGAGGGATAAAATCCAGAGGTGATATCATCCCATGTTCCGGGTGCTTCCAGCGTATTAAAGCCTCTACGCCAATCAGATCTCTTGTATTAATATCTACGATGGGCTGATATAATAAAAGAAACTCATCGTTTTGAATTGCTTTATGTAATTCATTGGTCAGCATAAGTTTCTTTGAATTATTACGGTTTAATTCCTCAGAATAAAAACAATAGTTTTCTTTCTTCAACTTTTTATTCGCATACATTGCTATGTCAGAATTTCGTAGCAGTAAAGTCAGGTTATCCGCCTGCTCGGGATATAGAGCCACGCCCATACTTACGCTGATATGAAAGTGCTGTCCCTCATATTTCCAGGTATTTTTCAGTTTATCCTGAATTCTTTGAAGCTTATACTCTACCTCCTCCTTCCCATAGATTGGGGCAAAAATCATCGCAAATTCATCCCCGCCAAGTCTCGCGATAAATGCATTCCGACCCACACTCTCCAGCAGGCGATCCGCAAGCTCCTTTAGGAATTGATCTCCGGCCAGATGCCCCAGAGTATCATTTATATTTTTAAAATTATCTACATCCATGCACACAAAGGCGAATTGGCAGTTATTCTTCACAAGCTCAGCGCATTTTATTTCCAGCAGCGCTCTGTTCGGCAGCTTTGTCAGGATGTCGTAATAGGCTAATGAATTCAACTCCTGCTCAATCATTTTCTGCTTCATCAAATTCAATTCCAGATGCCTTAATGCTCCTTTCGCCAATCTAAGCCTGCTTAAAGCAAAGATAAATATCGTAACAGCCGATATACCCACGAAAGCCCAGCCCTTATATATGTTAATCTGGGGAAGCATATCCATATTATGTATCAAGCCGCCGATTATTTCTACGGGAAAGGCAATCCAGATTACTCCAAGCATCCCATAAATGATGGTCAGCTTCAATGCCTCCACACCCGGACGCAGCTGGCTCTTCATATCCAGGTAATAATGAATGTCCTCACTCTTATGTTTATGAAGTACTCTTTTGAATCTGTCCATGTACAAAGTATTCATTTTCCCATATTTCCTCCTTAGTACACCTATAAAGTCAGTCTTATACCCATCCCTCTATAACTTGAAATTTTAGAGAATAAATATGAATTCTCTGTGTTCATTATGTGGATATTCTATTAAATAGTGCCATTTTCCAGATAAGCTGATACACGGCAGTATCAAACCAGAAGGAATTTTACATAGATTACAGGTAAAATTTAGAAAAATAATAGTTTTAATTTACATTTGCATGTACGACAACGCATTTTCTTTCTTTTATAATTATCTTGTTATATAACAAAAAATATAAGACATAATAAAACAAACAGGATTTATTTTGCATGTACTAGTTATAACATCGAACAAAATGGATGACAGAGTGAAGCAATTAGTATGCCGGATACATAGGCGATTTAAGTAAGTTATTAATTATATTAAGCTGGAGGAAAAAATGAAAACAAAAAAATTAAAAAGAATTACTAAAGTTGCTGCAATGTTACTGACAGTCACACTCAGCGGCCAGAGTTTTACGACAGCATTTGCGGAAAACAGTGTTGATGCTTCCGCGATCGACCCGGTAAAGGCATCCTATGGATACTATGTGGATACCTATATGAATAACTCTTCTTCCAATATGACACCTGAAACAAATCCATCCATAGGTGTTCTTTCGGAATTCTTAAAGTTATGGACACCCGGTTCGGCATGGAATAACGGTATAGAATTAAATACAGCCGTACTTGAGGCGAACATTTCGAAAGTAGTTACAATTACGAATTTCAGAACAGCTTCTGAAGAAAAAGCGGCTTATTTGGATGATCGCCGTAACCAGAGCTACAGTGTGATCAATGGCCTTGGAGTCTATACAGACAACTTTTATAAGGCTGCTAATGCAGGCACTACTATTTCAGATACAATTCCGGCAGATGCCGCAACAGTAAAATATGACGACGGTGGAAACAGCAACGGGGTCTGGGCAGATGAAAATTCCTCCCTCGGAGCTATGGTAATGCTTGTAGATACCGTAAGAAACAGCAGTGCTTCTACCTCATCAGCCAAGAAATATTATCAATATAAGCGTCCTTTCCGTTGGATCGATGATGTAAGTGTGGCATCCATACTGATACCCTGCAAAAGCTCGGATCCGTCAAATGACGGCGGCTTCCCAAGCGGTCATACCAATGCCGGTTATCTTACCGCCTTAAGCCTTGCATATGCCGTACCCGAAAGATTTCAGGAAATGCTTACAAGAGCATCCGAACTTGGTAATAACAGAATCGTTGCAGGAATGCACTCACCTCTTGATGTTATCGGAGGCCGTATCATGGCAACTGCAATTGTCGCTTCCGTACTGAATGATCCAAATAACAGTGAGTTAAAGCAGGAGGCTTATTTACAGGCACAGAATGTATTACTGACCCAGGAGGGAACCTCTGAGGATAAATACAGCGATTACAATACAAACCTGGAAAATTATACATACCGCTTAACCTACGGTTTTAAACAAATTGGTGATACAACAAAGCCGATGGTAGTTCCAAAGGGTGCAGAAGTATTGCTGGAAACAAGACTTCCATACCTTGACACTGCACAAAGACGCTGGGTAATATATTCAACCGGCCTTCCTTCTGGATATCCTGTACTTGATGATGCGGAAGGTTGGGGACGTTTGAATTTATTTGCGGCTGCAAATGGCTATGGCGCATTTGATAACGATGTTACAGTTGTGATGGATGCTTCAAAGGGTGGCTATCATGCACTGGATAATTGGAAAAATGACATTTCCGGCGCAGGTGCACTCATAAAACAGGGTACAGGTACCTTGATACTTTCCGGAAACAATACCTATACAGGAGGTACCGTACTTGAAGAGGGCAGCCTTGAAGCGGATTCAAGTACTGCATTCGGTACCGGTGATGTTGTAAACAACAGCGGTACAATTGTTGAAAATGTTTCTGATGGCCTTACAATTAACGGTGATTTTACCCAGGAATCAGACGGAACGCTTGTATTAAATATTGACAGCAGTGAGGATATTCTTACGATTACAGGTCAGGCAGCATTTGACGGATCGTTAAAATTGAACTTTGCAGAAGGTTATGTTCCTTCAAACGATACAGAAGTGATTTCATACGCTTCACTTGCTGCTGACACAGCATTTTCTTCCGTTGAAATCAACGGATTATCAGAGTCCTATACAGCGCAGGTTGTTGATGGAGCTGTTGTAGTAACGGATGCATCAAAAGCTTCTGAAAATACAGACGAAACGGCAAGTGATACAGCAGCTGCTTCAGAAAATTCAGATACGACAGCAAGCAGTGCAGCAGCCGATTCTAGCATTCCTAAGACGGGCGAAACTTCAACCGAAGTTATTAATTTTGCAATGATTTTATTATGTTTGACGGGAGTAATAATGATATATAGAAAAAACAGAAACAATAGAACAATCCTTTAAAACAGATCACTTTAAAATGAGAGTATCAATACCTAATTTCTAATTTAACAGAGGGTGTCCCGAAAGTCATGAAATGACTTGAGGGTCACCCTCTTTATGTGTCCATACAATATATTATCTAACAGTGTTTTACTAACAGACTATTTATTTTAACACAAATGAGACTTCCACTATGTTATCTTTAACCATCGATGGAGTAATTAGAAGCCTTTCATCCTCCACCTTAGTACCATTGACCAGCCAGTAATCCAGCTTCTTACCCTCCGACAGGATAACCGAAAGCTCTGTATCATAATCCGTATAATAGCTGCCTTCAAAATCTTTATCCGTAACATAGGAATTGATTTTCAACTGGCAGCCTTCCGTGGTCTTAACACCCAGAGCATAGATGCCACCCAGACCGAAATACTCCTTATAGCTGCTCAGGATATAGCTTGCACGTTCCCTGCCATAATTCTTGATGTCTCTTAAGCGATAGGAAAGGTCGGAGGGAGCTACCCAATCCTCAAGAAGACTTTTATTATAGGTATGCTGAAGTTCATTAATTCTTTCTTTATTCATCTGATCCAGAACACTGTTCAGTTTCTCCGGTGCGAAGGCTCCATTGAGTAAATCCAGGGTCTTCTTAATAAAGATTTCCCTGCAGTCAGCCCTTCTCATCAACTGGCCAAACAAAGGGCAGACATCCTTGATCTCTCCACTCGTTCCTACATATTTGGCAATTGTATTGGTCGATGCAGGAGCTCCGTAGATACCAAAGCTATAATCCATATCATGGAAGAGATAACGCCATTTGCCGTCAAAAGGAGCTTCCCTGTACTCTTCCCCAGCAACAGCATAATAACGATAGGTCCTGTAATTATTATGGGGCCAGTCTTCATTGCCGATATAGGTTTGAAGTGCGTAATACTCCAGATAATTTTTCACATCAATTGCTTCACAGACCTTCTGATAATTGGTATCATCGGTTAGATCCAGGTTGGCAAAATTATTGTACATGTTATTGTATTCATCCGCGGTTTTGGTGTTTGCACCATCCGAATCGGTACTCTTTTCAAGTTCGCCACCTTCGAGAATCTCAAAGCTCCCCTGATATCTGCCATAATGATCTGCAAAATACTCATCACAGTATACCTCATGCAGCCAGAAGAAGCCCCTGTAATCACCATTTACATACAAAGCTGCCGGTCTTACCGCTTCATAATCCATATACCCTGCTTTCCCTGCCAGTGTCTCGAACAGTTCATCCCGGATGAAGCCAAAGCCGTTATCATTACCGCAGTTACGAAGAACAATCTGCTTAAAGGTATCTAAGATATTACCTCCACCCTCCGCAGAGGTTTTCTCCGGGAAGAAGCTATATTTGAACTTGCTGTTATTTTCATCATATTCTTTTCGTGCAAATATTTTAATGGATTTCTGCTCTCTTGCCCTGGACCATCCGCCATAGGTTCGAATTCCTGCTGCCTGCCCTATGACCTTAGTTCCGTCAGGTTCGAAGGCCTCCAGATACACTGCTCTTTCGCTTTCTTTTCCCCTCATGTTATAATTGGCAGGTGCATCCGGATTAATCTTCACAGTCGGATTTTCCTTAATATAGTCCGCACGCAGTTTACCTTCAACAAATATACCATAATTATAATCAAATAAATTATACGGATCCGTGGTTACTGAAAATACCAGGGTATCAAATCGATCGCCAGCATCCGCACCTACAAAATAGGTATGTACAATAATCCCCGACTCCGTCCCGTCCTCATAAAATGCCTTAGCCTTAATGCAGGTTGCTTTTACGGTATCTCCAGCTTCCAGACGGATGGATTTATTATATAGTGTTCTATCCTTGGATGGATCCGTTCCGTCGGTTGTATAATAGATTTTACCTGGTTTACCGCTTAATATCTCCAGATCAATACTCTCGGAATAAAAATAATCGGATTTGGAAAAGGCTATTCCATCCTTCGGTACCTGAGTCACCTCTTCCGTCTGTGTATCTACAATTGCTCCATCGGGTGCCTCCGTTATTGCAGTCGTCGGTGATGAATTTGTTCCCCCGGCGGTTCCTCCTGTTTCCTCTGTCTTGCTGCACCCCGCTAAGCTTAATAAAGCAATCAGGATCAGTGCGGCACCAACATATCCCTTTAACCTCATCATGAATCCCCCCAAATTGTTGCTTTTTTTACCCTTCCCTTAATCATTATTCTACTGATAAATACTTTATTTTACTTGGAAAATATATCTTATTATATAATATTGATTATTCTTTGGGTAGTATCAATTTTTGAGTAACATTTTTATTGGATTTAAAGGAACTGGTATCGGTTTTATTATAGTAGCTGACTGTTTCAATGCTCAGGAATATGAGCCTAATCATCCCTTGGAAAGCTCCATCAGTTCTGCAAGTAATTCCTTGTCTGACTGTGTAACCTTAATATTCGTACTTAAGTTCTTACCATCAGGCGTTGTTACATTTATCTCGATTACCGTCCCTTCTTCTATGCCGGTGCTTCGTACTGCATTTATAAACATCGGAAATTTGGGATGATCCTGGGTGAATTTATCCCAGGCACCCTTTATCTTAAATAATTTCGCTGGATTCATCATAGTTTATACCCTCCATTTTTCGTAATAAATATTTAATTTCATCGTTTTTGATAAACATTTCTTAGCTGGACATTTCTATAACATAACTATAAATTTTCTATGCTTTATCAATTTCAATAACTAAATTGTATAACAATTACCTCCATAACATAACCGCAACTGCATATTACATCTCTATTATTATAAACCGTTCTTTTAAAAACACCCCTTTAACATCGCATAATATACCATATTACTTAAATAATGTCAAAACCGACTATCCATTAGGCTGCATCTGATTACATCCTGCCCGATTGCATCGGCAGAAAGTATCTTTTAAGTTATGACACCCGAACCAATTATTAATTTTAAACATGAAAATATCTAATATTTCTCAGATACTACATTGTTTTCATATTTTATTAATATTATAATAAAGACATGGTTGTACAATCAAAAGATGAAGGAATTATTATATAAAATGCATCAGATGCAAAATAATTGAATGTAGGAAAGGAGTCAGTGTATGGATGTTAGCAGTTTAGTAGCACAAATGACCCTGGAGGAAAAGGCCAGTCTTTGCTCCGGCTTGGATTTTTGGCACACAAAACCCGTAGAGCGTCTTAATATCCCTAATGTCATGGTGAGTGACGGACCTCACGGATTAAGAAAGCAAGAGATGGTGGTAGATCATTTGGGAATCAGTGAAAGTATCAAAGCCGTGTGTTTTCCGGCTGGCTGTGCCATGGCAGCTTCCTTTGACCGTGATTTAATCAGAACAGTAGGCGAGGCTCTTGGAGATGAATGCCAGGCTGAGAATATCAGTGTAATATTAGGACCTGCCGCTAATATTAAGCGTTCTCCGTTATGCGGACGTAATTTTGAATATTTTTCAGAGGATCCATACCTTGCCACCGAAATGGCAACCAACCATATTAAAGGTGTGCAAAGCAAAAATGTAGGAACGAGCCTGAAGCATTATCTTGCCAATAACCAGGAGCACAGACGCATGACCTCCAGCTCGGAGATTGATGAAAGGACCTTACGCGAGATCTATCTGGCTGCTTTTGAAGGAGCAGTTATGAATGTAAAGCCTTGGACTGTAATGTGCTCCTACAATAGAATCAACGGAGTATTTGCTTCTGAAAACCATAGATTCCTAACCGAGGTTTTAAGGGATGAATGGGGCTTTGATGGTGTTGTCGTAAGCGACTGGGGTGCAGTTAATGACAGAGTCCTTGGCCTGGCAGCAGGACTTGATCTGGAAATGCCTTCTTCCGGCGGAATGAATGATGCCAAAATCGTGCAGGCTGTAAAGGATGGCCGACTGGCGGAAGCCGTACTGGACAAAGCAGTAACCCGCGTATTAAATCTTGTAAAACGTTATTTGGAGAATAAAAAGGAAGGTGTCATCTTCGAAAAAGACAAACACCATGAGCTAGCCAGAATGGTATCCGAAGAATGTGCTGTTTTATTAAAAAATGATAACATTCTTCCTCTGAATAGAGAGGATAAGATTGCCTTCATCGGTAAATTTGCTGAGACTCCCAGATATCAGGGCGGTGGAAGCTCCCACATCAATTCCTATAAGGTGGTCGGTGCTCTTGAAGCAGCGAAAAACTTAACCAATATAACCTATGCCAAAGGCTATGACACAGAGACAGACGTAATTGATGAAGCTCTGATTGCCGAGGCTTGTAAGGTTGCCAGGGAAGCTAGCGTTGCCGTAATCTTTGCCGGACTTCCGGATTCCTTTGAATCTGAAGGCTTTGACCGGAGCCATATGGGTATGCCGGACTGCCAGAACCGGTTAATCGAAGAGGTATGTGCGGTTCAGCCTAATACTGTGGTAGTTCTACATAACGGTTCCCCAGTTGAAATGCCCTGGATCAATAAAGTGAAAGGTTTACTTGAGGTATACCTTGGCGGACAGGCCGTTGGTGAAGCTTCGGTTAATCTTCTGTTTGGTAATGCTAATCCCAGCGGTAAGCTTGCAGAGACTTTCCCGATAAAATTAGAGGATAATCCCTCCTATCTTTATTACCTTGGCGAAAAGGATACGGTAGAATACAGGGAAGGCGTATTTGTCGGTTACCGCTATTATGATAAGAAGAAGGCAGAAGTTCTGTTCCCCTTTGGCTACGGGCTCAGCTATACCACCTTTGCATATTCCGACTTAAAGCTTGACAAAGACTCGATGCCTGATACGGACACCTTGACAGTAACCGTTAATGTGAAAAATACCGGAGCTATTGCAGGCAAAGATATTGTCCAACTCTATGTAGCACCTGAGACTTCGGGTGTCATCCGCCCGGTTAAGGAGCTGAAAGGCTTTACAAAGGTACATCTGGAACCCGGCGAAACCAAGACAGTGACCTTTACCTTAAGTAAACGTGCCTTTGCTTACTATAATACAGAGATTAATGACTGGTATGTGCAGACCGGAGCATATGACATCATGATTGGTAAATCCTCAAGGGATATCGTATGCTCTGCTTCCCTACAGGTGCAAAGCAGCATCGCAATTCCGATGAAATACACCTTGAATACCACCTTCGGAGATATTCTTGCTGATCCGAAGGCGAAAGCCGCAGCGGAGCCTCTCATTGCCGCATATACACAGCTTAACAGCAGTCTCCAGGAAGGCAGCGACGCTCTTGGAGATGCCACCCCCGATATGATGGAGGCAATGTTCAGCGGCATGCCTCTGCGTGCGATATTACTCTTTGCCCATGATAGGATCAAAGAAGAAGATATCACTCAGCTATTAAATCATTTAAATAATCTGGAATAGAAATGTAATAATAACACCCCGACAGACCCTGTATTATACAGGCTTTCTATCGGGGTGTTATTATATGTCTGGATCTATTCCAGCTCCATGTTCTTGGCACTGATACCGTTCGAGATTAATTCAATCAGGAACATGGAAATATCGTATTATCGGCAGCTGTTATCCTTTCCGGTACATTCGCGACATTTAGTTAATGACCTTATTTCTTCCTATTGCGAACGCATTCGGCCAGCAGGTATTCAATCTGCCCATTGATGGAACGGAAATCATCTTCCGCCCAACCGGCTAATTCATTCCATAGACTCGGGGAAAGTCGCAAGAGAAGCTGTTTCTTTGACTTTTCCTTATCCTTAAGGGCTGCTTCCTTTTTTAATATTTCCTGTTCCAGCTCGTTAAGCTTCTTCAGCCTGGCCTTCAGCTTTTCTTCTTTCAGATCAATATTTTCTTCCATATGCGCACCCTTCGATTACCCATGGATTAATAGATGCTTCCACTATTCACAATCGGCTGGGCTTCCTTATTACCACAGAGCACTACCAGTAAGTTACTTACCATGGCAGCCTTTCTCTCTTCGTCCAGTACAATAACTCCCTCTTCTCCTAATTGCTCAATTGCCATCTTTACCATGCTGACAGCACCTTCTACAATCTTCTGACGGGCTGCGATGATGGCTACTGCCTGCTGCCTCTGGAGCATGGCAGCTGCAATTTCTTCCGCATAGGACAGATGAGTAATTCTTACTTCCTGGATTTCCAGACCTGCTTCACTTACCTTCTTCTGTAATTCATCCCTCATGCTTTCAGCGATTTCCTGGCTGCTGCCACGCAGGGTCTTCTCATCCGCATCATCTTCCATGGTGTCATAGGGATATAATCTGGCAGTGTTACGAATGGTTGAATCACATTGGATTGATAAAAAGGTCTTATAATTTTCCACGCTGAATACTGCCTTGGTGGGATCCGCTACTCTCCAGATTACTACAGCTCCAATAACAATCGGGTTACCAAGCACATCATTCACCTTCTGCTTCTCATTGTTCAGGGTCAGGGTCTTGGTTGATATCTTCTTGCCGGTAGTAGCAGGGATGCTGGCCTGAGCAGTAGTTCCGGCAGTTCCTGTTCCAATCGTTACATTACTAGCGCTTCCTTGGTTAGCGGGATTGAATGCTCCTGCAAAAGGGTTGGTGTAGAAGAAGCCTTCTTTCTTAATCGTACCGTAATACTTACCAAACAAGGTCATTACCATGGCTTCGTTGGGATTCAGGATATGAAGACCACCTAACATAGTACACAAAACAATGATTAATATGATTGATAATGCCAATAACAACCCGCCAAGTGCTGAGCCATCAGCGTCCAGCATAATAATAGCTGCCACCATCATAAAACCGGATAATACAAATCCGGCCAGCATCAGCAAAAGTGCAATACCGCCGCTGAAGGGCTTTAATTCCTTTTCTTCGATTACATTAAATCCAGTGCTTTTAACTTCCATACTCATGAATAACTCCTCCACAAAATTATACTATATTGATATCAATATGATATCATAATATATACTACTATTTTCTGGAGGAGTCAATGGACTTAATCAAATTCTAATAATTTTTGTAATATGCCTGTCTTTTATTGAAATAATGAAATCACTAAGGTAGCCGATAAAGCTAATAATATCACAATCGTTATCCAGGATATAATGTTTGATATCGGTTTATTAACGTAATTTCCCATTACTTCTTTTTTATTTACTATAATGATCATACAGATAAGTACAACCGGGAGCAAAATTCCGTTAATCCTTTGTGACCACAAAGATATTTGAATCAGCGGAACATTTGGAATTAAGATGATACCGGCTGAAATGATAATAATTGCTGTATACAGCCAATAAAATTGAGGAGCTTCATTCCACTTCTTATCAATTCCAGCTTCAAAGCCAAATGCTTCACATACATAAAAAGCGGTTGCAACCGGAAGTATAACGGATGCGAATATGGAGGCTATAAAAAGTCCGAAGGCAAATACCTGTGCTGCCAGAACTCCTGCCAAAGGCTCTAATGCTGCTGCGGCATCACTTGCATCGTTAATATGAGTTCCATTGGTATGGAGTGTTGAAGCACAGGCTATGATGATAAAGAATGCCACTACAACCGTACATATGCAACCTACCAAAACATCCAGCACGCTGAATTTTAAATCTTTTATCTGCAACTTTTTCTCTATCACTGCGGACTGCATATAAAACTGCATCCAAGGAGCAATTGTCGTACCTATAACGCCAATTACCATTGAAATATAAGTAAAATTAGTTTCAACCTCGGGTTTCATCATTGACTTGCCGATATCCTTCCAGTCAGGATGTCCCATAAGTGCAGCAACAATATAGACCAGCAAACATAAACTGAAAAAGAGGAATATTTTCTCCGCTATCCGATAGGAGCCTTTCACGACCATAATCCAGACTCCGATTGCCACAAGCGGAACAGATATATATTTACTGACATGAAATATCTCCATGCTTCCTGCAACACCGCTGAATTCCGTCATCGTATTCAAAATATCGGCGCCCAGTAAGAAGATAAAGATAAAAAATGTTACCTTTACCCCCATATTCTCACGGATTAAATCAGCAAGGCCTTTTCCTGTGACGATACCCATCCTTGCATTCATTTCCTGCGTTACAAACAGGACTATAAATGCCGGAATCAACGTCCATAAGAGGTTATAGCCATATTCTGCACCAGCTACGGAATATGTTGTAATGCCGCCTACATCATTATCAACACTTCCGGTTATAATACCAGGTCCCAAGATTGCCAGAAAGAGGATTATATTTCTCCAAATGCTTTTTTTCTTTACAACAGCGTCCATTTCTATCACCTCCGATTATATTCTTCTTCTGCTTGATCTTAATAGGTTATAGACAATGTCATCGATGATAATCATGCCCCGCATTACTTTATCTTTATCAACGACGGGTACGGCAAGCAGGTTATATTTCGAAATTATCTCAGTAATAGAATTAACATTATCCGTATCTGTCACATAGATTGATTTATCACTCATGATTTCACTTAATTTTGTTTCCGGTTGTGAAATTATAATGTCTCTTAAGGATACTGTAGCAATGAATCTGTCCTTTTCATCTACGATATATAAATAGTAGATTGTATCCGACTCTGGCTTTAAGCTTCTTAGTTCATTAATCGCAGCTTCCACTGTCATATTCTTACTAAAGGAGATAAAATCAGTTGTCATAAGGCTTCCGATTTCATTGTCTTCGTATTTTAAAAGCTCACGTATATCCTCTGATGCTTCACTATCCATCTCTGAAAGGAGCTTTTCAACCTTTTCCTCTTCCATTTCATCGAAAATATCAGCAACCTCGTCTGCAGGCATCTTTTCAAGAACATCAGCCGCTTTTTCAATCGGCATGCTTTCAATAACATGAATCTGTGTATCTGTTTCCAGCTCCTCAAGGACATCGGCAGCCTTCTCCTCATCAAGTGATGCAAATATATCCGTCTGCATCTTGGCATCCATATCTTCAATAATGTCTGCCAGATCTGACACATGAAGTGTCGAAAGCTTTGAAAAGGGCGAGGAAAGCTTAATCCCCGCATGTCCGAAATCGACTGTTTCAACCTCATCCCAGAGAATCATTTTGTTTGGCAAAGTTGTTTTAAAAATGTCCAGCAAAAGCTTTACTGGTTTAGCAACGCCAAGCCTTCGAAGCAGCCCCTCAAAGCCTACATCAACAGCCAGTACAAAAGTACCGGATGCTAGCATAGCCAATCGTAAATCATTCACTCTGACCAGCTTTCGGCCATCGATATCCACCAACTGCCTGTCGAGAACATTATTTTTTAAATACAGAGTGTTTTCCATCACACCTTCTAATATGTTGCAGGTTCCATAGCATTTAAAAACATACTGTCTGTCTACTTTTAAAATCTTAAAATTATTAAAATCAACTATTTTTGACTTGTTACCGGATTTAATCTTGATTGCAACTACCTGTGGTTTCTGGAATTGAACATTAACTAAAATATCCTGTAATTTTCCGATAACTTCACCGGTCTGTGAAATTACTTTTCTTCCTAATACTCTGCTAAAGTAAAAAGTTGTTGTTTCAATCATTAAACATACCTCCTTTAATAGAGGGAATGTACATTTATTAAACTCAAAGCGACTGTTCCTATTATTGGTGATTTGAATTTAATAAATGTACATTCCCTATTATTTTATTTTTATAAATTCGATACGTATATCTTCAGGGTCCGTATCCATGCAATACCATCTCCTCTCGGCTTAGTTTTTTATTGTAAATAATATCCCTCGTTTGTTTTCCATATGTATAGCTCTGGTTGGAAAGCCTCCGATTTGCTTATTAGTACAATCCTCTTTACTACTCTTCCTACTCTTCCTCTTCCTCATCTGTCGTCCTGACTAAAATGTTCAGCCAGACATCATTATCTCTGTCTTCTCTTATATCGGAGCTTTTCCAAATCTCGATTATCTTAATATTACCATAATCAGAAAGGAATTCCTTCATCTTTCGCGTTTTAAAGTCCATATAATATCGACCGTTTCTTAATCCTGCAAACTCTCCATATTGGAAGGACATATATAAGATACCGCCTGGCTTCAGGCAATCGATTACCTTAATAAAAACATCCTTCAGCTCCTCTTGTGAACAGTGTAGCAAGGAAGCACATGCCCATACGCCGTTAAAAACTTCTTTAAAGTCAAGGTCTGAATATAACATATGCAGTACATCTTGGTCAATGTGAATAGAAGCCAATCTGCATAGCTCTTTCGAACCATCGAGGGCAGTAACATTGAGGCCTCTTTCGATGAAGTACAGACTATCTCTTCCGGAACCACAGCCCAAATCCAGTATTTCAGCACCTTCCGGTAATAAGGCGATGAATTTATCCCGAATTTCTCCCATACTTAATTCAACCGTACTGTCAAAGTAAAGTCTGGCATTCCTATTATAATAATCGATCGTATTCACTGGAAAAGTCCTCCCTCCAAATACAAAAAACAGCAAAAAAATACACCTATGGAACATTTAACTGTCCCACAGATGCACTATGTCATCTGTTGCCGCTTATGCAGCCCGGCCCCACAAATCATTTCTGATTTATCGCCTGCTCAGTTTGTACTGTAGTTATAAGATCTTATGCAGCGCAAAGAGATAGATTTAATATAAATGAAATATGAAACCGTGTCAAGAGATTATGAAAAATAATTCATATTAATATGAAGAATATTTCATATTACGAAGTAATGTAATGATGGTCTATTCTGGCATAACAGTATTAATTTATCTATAATATATCGTAATTATTCAGTCACATTGTTTTACATAATATATTATGCAGAAAATGACGAATTGCTACTTTTTAACCTACTTCGGTATATATCGGAAGCCTCTGTAGCCTGAATCATCCGAAGGATGTGATATCACTTCCTGCTCCGTTTCTATTAAGTCAGGTATCTTGTAGGAAGAAGTCCCATTACAGCCATTTTCTTTGATGCCCTGAGGAAATGCGAAGATATTTAACGGGTCATATTTTGACTTAATATATCGTAATTCATCAGCATGACCTCCATAATATTCCTCCAGATAATCAGGAAGTTTTCCGTAAGGGAAATTAACATAGGAGCCTTTCGTAATCGCCTCCAGGTATGGGAATTGATTACTTATCCACAACCTGTTTTCTCTTGCATACCTTGGATCCTCCCATACCGTTTCCAGCCAAATGATATATTTAGCCTTTCTATAAAAGAAAGCCGTATCATCAATTCCAACTTCTGCAACCCGACCGCCAAGAGCATACATTGATACCCCTGCAAATACAGACCCTTCCGGCCGTTCCTGTATTAATCCGACAACATCAGTTATCTTAGTGCTACTCAAATCCTTTAAAACAAAGCGGCTTACCGACTGGAATTTTTCCGAAGGCGGATATACACTTCCTATCATGGTAACGGCTTCAAGAAATGTCAGGTATTCAAAGCGATACTCAACACCCTTAATGGAAAGGAATTCAGAGACAAGACTCTTTGCTTCTTCCGGTTCGCCATAAAATATCCCCCTGGCTAACATTGCCAATCCATCATGGACGGAATTATATATTCTTGAAATCAATGTCATCCTGTTATCAGCAGTCCTCAGCCATTCCTGCCAGGTATGAAGGAATTCCTCCTGTGCCTTTTCGTTGCTGTGAAGATAATCAATTTCAATCAAAGTAACCATGTTAATTCTGGGTGGCAGTCTGAATACCATGGACACAATGACGCCAAAGTTCCCTCCGCCTGCCCCACGGCATGCCCAGAATAAATCCGGATTAATGATACTGTTTGCTTTTATGATGACACCTTCATAATTTACAATTTCTAATTCTTCCAGGCTGTCACAGCCCAGCCCAAAGTATCTGCAGGAAAGCCCCCAGCCTCCCCCCGAGCTGTATCCACTAACTCCTACGGTTGGACAGGTACCACCCGGAAAAGGATATCCTTTTGAAGACACAAATGTATAGACCTGTCTGTTGGTTACTCCGCTCCCCACCAGGAGCTGATTTGTACATTCATCGATCATCATTTCATCCAGCTCACTTATATCAATAATCAGTACGCAATTTCCATTGGAATAGCCTTCATAATTATGTCCTCCGCTGCGAATACGGATTGGTACAGAATGCTTTCTCGACCAGATCACTGCATTGGATACATCATGTTTATTCCTGCAATATACAATAACTAAAGGATATTGCTGTATCGCACTGTTATACCCTTGTCTTGCCTCATTATAGACAGGATCAAAGGGTGTTACAATACGCCCTGTTAAGCCATATAAAAATTCATTCATGAACAAAGCCTCCTTATTAACTACGGAAATTCCTATAATAGCTCATATTCCGAGTTATTATATTATATGCCGGGATAATATGATCTGTTATAGCATAAGGCTTTTTGTCACGTCATTGGCCAATACCACGTTGTCCACATCAACCATACTTGTAGTGAAGAATGAATACATAAGGCAGAATGAAAAGAATAGGCTGAGGTACAATCTAAACCAGTTCCGCATTGTCCATATCAACTATACTTGTAGCGAATAATGAATACATCAATCAGCATAAAAAATAGGTTGATGTACAATCTAAACCAGTTCCACATTGATGGCATATAAAAGCATTTAGTAAATGTCCCACTAAATGCTTTTTGTATTAATCATCTATTTACTTTGCAGAGATTTTTGCAAAAACTATTATCACTGCTTAGTCGTCATAATTTACCATATACCTTATGAGTGTGATAATATTGATCGACAAGATTGACTTTTATCAGTAAATCAATATCCTCCAATAATTTTTCAGTAGGCATATCTGCAACGATTGTATGAGTCTCATCAAAAAGAATGGATCTGCTGGAAATCTCCTGTACCAGCTCAAGATTATGGGTTGATGTTATTAATGTTTTACCGGCTTTATTTAATTTAACCAAAAACTCCACAAGCCACCTCTGGGTTTTGGGATCAAGTCCGTTCATAGGTTCATCCAATACAAGGACTTCCGGATTAAGAGACAATACGCAGGCAATCGCTACCTTACGTTTTTCCCCTCCGCTTAAATGATAGGGAGTCCTGTCCTTAAAATCCTGGATATTTAGTAATTCGAGGCAATCCTTTACCCTTTTATCTACTTCTATTTCGTTCAATCCCATCTGCCTTGGTCCAAATGCAATCTCGTCATAAACATTAGTGCAGAATAACTGGGTATCTGAATTTTGAAATACAAAACCGATCTTCTGATGAAGAAGCTTTGCAAATTTATTATTTTGAAGTTTTTGATGGGTTATTTCTTCCTGATTGAATTCGTAAATTCCGCTATCAGGTGATATAATGCCATTTATTAGTTTCAAAAGTGTCGATTTACCACTACCGTTCGGCCCCATAAGTGCGACTGCTTCGCCCTTTTCTATGTTAAGGTTAATATTATTCAATGCGTTTACATTGGAATATGAATAACAAACATCTTTAAGTTCAATCATTTTATTTCCTTCCGAAATACAAAAATATTAAGAAGATTCCGACATTGATTAGGATATATATATAATCTGCAATCTTGAATTTTAATTTGCTGTAAATATGATATTCGCCTGTAAATCCCCTGCATTCCATGGCATAATACATATCCTCTGCCATTTCCTTAGACTTAAGAAACATGGTTCCTGCAATTCCTGACAGTGATGTATATTTACTTTTGTTTTTACCAACGGACCGCAACTTTAGAGAATATAGCATGTTCAACGTAAAATCACCAAGCATAACAATATATTTAATCGCAATATCAAGGACAAGAATAAAAATATCCGGTATAAAAAACCTTTTTAACGTACTTGTTATCAGACTCCACTTAGTTGTGTGTGAAAGTATACCAACTGCCGTAATTGATGCAAAGATTTTAGTAGTTATCATAATGCAGCTATAGCTGTTACCCCATAATACAGCCGGTAGCATGACGACAAATGTGAAGAAAGCCATACCTATGCTTATTTTTAAGATTTTTATGATATTCTCTGCTTCCATGAAACTTAATATAACAATCAGATATACATTGATTATAATTACGAATAGGAAGCTTCTTGTAAGTGAAAGCAATATAATAAGCATAAAAGTAAATGCCACCTTAAGATGTACATTTACCAGGAGTTTCGCTTGTTTACCTGAATCCTGAGTTTTGATTCTTGCTATAACCTTTAACAAAGACAGGATACTTTTATTAACAAAAGTATCCTTATCAGCTTGCGGAATATAATTTTCAGTTTGTAACAGCCACTGCGGCATATCTATTATTTTTTCTCGACTATTATCCAATCTTGCTTCCAACCTTATCTTTCTTAAAACTACTGATGATTTTAAACAGAATTATCAATATTGCTACCCCGGCTGCGGCGGATAATAGGTATCCGGCAATATCAGGGAGACCACTGATAGCATAATCCGGCATTATGGCATCAAACTTAATTCCGTCTGACATTCCTTTTGGAACAAATCCAAGAACATTGCCACCGAAAACAGACTCTTTTATTTCATCCGTCCCCCATTCCCCCCAAGCAGTACCAGTTGCAAGCAGTCCAAGGGGAGTCAGGCAAATCAAGGCAGCGATCAAACCATAGATGGCCTTTGTTTTTTGTTTTGCTCCTTCATATATTGTACCAGGTGAAACCTTTTTAATATATGTAACGATAGCAACCGTAAACACTGCTTCAACAACACCTGCAACCAGAAGATGCGGGATTGTCATTGCCGGTATGGATATTGACAGAGAATATGGACAGTATAATGGCCATCCTGCCGAATCCTTAAATAGCAAGGGCTGAATACCAAATTCTATCGCTGCACATAACGCTGCTACATTTATGCCTGCATAAGAACCCAATGCTATCCCAATATATTCACCTTTTTCTGTTATAACTCTATCCTTTATAAACTTGTAAATAAAATATCCTAGAAAAGGCAGCACAAATGCCATATTGAAGCAATTTGCTCCAAAGGCCAGAATGCCCCCATCGTTAAACATTAATGCCTGTAATAATAGTGCCACTGTAACACTAATACAGGCAGCATAAGGTCCCAGCAGGATAGCAAGAAGTGTTCCGCCTACTGCATGGCCTGTTGATCCCCCTGGAAGAGGTATATTAAACATCATTAATAAGAACGAAAAAGCAGCTCCTACTCCTAATAACGGAATTTTAACTTTGGGTATTTCGTCCTTGACCTTTTTTACGGATTTTGTCCATACCGGAACCATTGCAGCACCCATAACCGCACAGGTTGCCGGGCTCAGGTAATTGTCTGGAATATGCATTTTCAGTACCAGCCTCTCACAATTAAGTTATGCTTAATTATAAGGAGCTAGTTTTCATAGAACAAGCCTGGATGGGGGATATTTACTAAGAATATATTTTGTTTATAAAAATACCCGGATTACAGTAATTGCAGCAGATTATGAAAGTGAAATCCTTCGATATTATGTAATAGCGTATGCCCCGGATGGGGATATAAGATGAGATATTAATATTACTATATAAATATCTATTGCTTTTAACACTTATTTGATAAAGCTGTCAATTGCTTTATTAAGATCTTCTATCGCCTTTTTATTACCCGATTCTACCGCATCCACGATGCAATGATCCATATGATCCTTTAAAATAACCTTACCTGCGTTGTTAAGGGCAGCTATGACAGCAGACAATTGAATTAACACTTCACTGCAGTCCTGTCCCTCTTCCAACATGCGCTTTACTTTTTCCAGATGCCCACTCGCTCGGGATAATCGGTTTATTACGGCTTTTGTATTGGGATGGCTATGTTTATGTTCACTTTCGTCGTTGTGACTATGTGTATATTCAGTCCCCTTCGGTGAAAAATGAGTATGAACTTCTCCTGTTTTCAAAGCGTAGTATCCTCCTGACATTCATTGCGTATTTTGATTATAGTATACATCATTGTCTTTCATTTTTCATCAATTTACTACTCCAAATCCAAGAATAAAGAACTTCTTATTCTCATCTCCACGACGTATTCTGATTACAAGCTTATGAATTCTTGCTTCATCTTCATTCAGTACAAGCTTAATATCCGGGTTATTCCATCCATTGATATTGTAGCTGTCAATTCTAAAAATTACCGTATCATCTTCAGATACCTCTAATTCCCCATAATCCATGCTGTTGCCTACCTCATACAGGACAAACAGGCTTTTGCAATGAAATGCTACCTGTAAGGATTGATTTTTGTCATTCCTGGTGTATCGCCATCCGTCCGGCAATTCAGGGTTGGTAACAGAAGGCTCAAATGGACTGCCCTCCTCAAGGATAAGGTTATGATGATCCATAAGCTGAAAGGAGCTGAATGTCCTGCTAAAGCAAGCCTCCCGGGGTATGCTGTAACCGGAGTCCTCCTTCCTTTCCAGGTTTTCAAAAAGCCGTAGGATGCAGTCTGCGATTAGTCTGTGTCCAGCCAAGGTTGGATGCCCAAAATCACGGGAATAATCGCTCCAGAGGAAGCTGCCTTCCTCTATTCCTGCCTTTAGTAAATGATAGATATTCACAACCGGCAGATCATAATGCTGCGCTACCAGTTCCATGTAGCTGCTGCAGGTATAAAAATCCTGACTGCATACGATGATGGGTATTACCGCCGGCTCACCGGGAAACTCCAGCAATTTATCAACAAGACTTTCAAAAGCGATGATCTGTATCTTTTCCATACTATTATTGACTGCAAACTCTACGAACATAATGTCCGGCTGCTTGTCTCTTACTCTATTTTCAGCAAATGCAAGACCCATCATCGAACCTGGGCCGGGTAGTCCTGCATTGATACAAGTGCAGCCGTTACTGCAGTATTTATCTGAAAAATAATTACAAAACAGCGTGGCGTAATTCTCATCAATCATCCCATAAGGAGTGTATCCTACGGTAACAGAACCTCCAAGAAATGCAATGGTAACAGGTTCAGACTTCCCTTTATCTATTGCTTTCCGGATTCGTGTACTATTACCATTACCGGAGACCGCCTTATGGATTAAGCTTTCGTATACATCTGACGGGATATCCATACGATTCATACTACACCTTCCATGTTCCTATACTGATCAGCTGCTTTAAGATCAGGCAGTATTCTTTGGCTGCTTTCGATAAATAGCTGTTTCTTTTTGAGATCAATACCAGCTTTTGTTCTGTTCGTTTATCATCAATTTCATAATAGAAAGGGTGAGCTGCTATATTACCAAAACGGATATAGGTATCCGGTATGAGTGCCGCTCCTAACCCGGATAATGCAAAGGAAAAGGCCGTCTCTATATGCTTTGTACACAGGGTACCACGGGGTTCCATATTCGACTTATCGCACAAGGAGGTAATTAACTGCTCATCATATTCGCTGTGTTCCAGAAGGATGAATTTCTCATTGGCAAATGCAGAAAAAGGAACCGGCTTTGTCGTAAAGAGCTTCGGTGAGTTAACGCGGATATCTTCCGCCATCAACCGGTATTCCTTTAAGGCTTCGTTTAAGGGATTGTCCTTCGTAAGGGCAAGGTACACCTTCTCCGTAGCAAGCTCTTCGATGTGGTATCCGGAGGTTGAGCTCGGTGTAGGGCAGATAACCAGATCCAAGGTTCCATTGATAATCCCTGCTTCTAACTCCGGTAAATTACCTTCCACCACGGAGACAGCAACGCCGCCATATCTCTTCTGAAAGGCTGCGATGCTTTTGGAAAGGAGACAGGAAGCTCGAAAGGGTGTTGTTCCTATCTTTAAGCTACCGGTCTTCAACTCCTGCAGATCGGACAGGCGTTTCATCATATTTTTTTCTTCCAGCTTCATCTTTAAAGCCGCATCGACAAAAATCTCCCCTGCCTGGGTAAGCCGTATTGGACATGTACTACGGTCAAAAAGCTGGACATCCAGCTGACCCTCCAGGTTCTGTATTAACTGACTCAGTGATGGCTGTGTTACATTCAGCCTTTTCGCAGCTTTAGAGAAGCTTCTCTCCTCGGCCAATACAAGCATGTACTCTATTTGTGATGGGGTCATCATTTGCCTCCTATAGTTTATTCCTATAGTTTTAATCCTATAAATTTTATAGACATATAATTATTTGACTATTATAGCATGGCATGTTATGCTTTTCAACAGATAATTCACTTTGCAAATATTGTGCCTGCGGCCCAAAGTTTGCAGGTTTTGAAGAAAGGCATGGTAATTTATATGAGAAAAATAACGGTCTTTCCTTTATTGATTACCGTGTCTATATGCCTATTTTTATCCGGATGCAGCAGTAATAATTATGATAAGGAGCATTCACCGATGACAAATACCACTACTTTCCCCTCAGCAACAATATCTCCTATGGAAAAGGTCACTCCTGCAGCAGTTACCCATACTCCGGAAGAAACCATACTATCCGAGAAGGAATACATTCCCTCCGAGGAATATGTAAAGCAGCTGGGCAGAACCTATTTACTTGGCGATACGTTATGGCTCGCCTTTTCCGCCGCCGGAGCAGACTTTACCTTTACCGGCACAAAGGCGGTTATTACATTAAAGGGTGATAACATCGCCATTGCCGGAATGTCGCAGGAAAGCTTCTGCCGATACGGCATCTACGTTAATGATGAGCTTGTGGCTGATGAGCTTCTGAAGGAACCTGAGAAAACGATCACTGTTTATGAAAGTGATGTGGAGAAGACTGTAACCGTCAGAGTGCTAAAGCTGTCGGAAGCCGCCAATTCCACCATCGGCATCGGTAAAATCCAGGTTACAGCCAAGGAGCCGATTAAGCCAACGGCTGCGAAATCCCATCGGATTGAGTTTGTCGGAGATTCCATCACCTGTGGTTTTGGTGTGGATGACAGTGACGTAAATGGTGAATTTACCACCGCTATGGAAGTCGCTACTAAGGCCTATGCCTATAATACAGCCCAGGCGCTGGACGCCGATTACAGTCTGGTATGCTTAAGTGGTTATGGTATTATCTCGGGCTACACTGCCAACGGCATGCAGAATGCTTCACAGATTATTCCTCCCTATTATGATAAAATTGGCTTCTCCTATGGTTACTTCAACAGCACCCTCCAGGTTTCCACCCTCGATTGGGATTTCAGCCGTTTTGTACCGGAGCTCATAGTTGTCAATCTGGGAACGAACGATAATTCCTATTGTGGAAATGATGCTGATAAACAAGAGGAGTACGTGAAGGGTTATGTTGAATTCCTAAAACAGATTCGGGCAAATAATCCGGATGCTGCCATCCTCTGTACGCTTGGAATGATGGGAGATACCCTGTATCCCAGCGTGGAAAAAGCAGTCAGCAGCTATACACAGGAGACCGGAGATACCAGGATTTATTCTATGAAATTCGATGTGCAGCAGGCAAGTGACGGCTACGGCGCATGCTGGCATCCTTCCGAAGTAACACATCAAAAAGCTGCAGATAAATTAACTGCACGAATAAAAACTATCATGGGTTGGTAAATCACAGTTCTTCCAGCATCCGATAACCGACCCCTACCTCAGTTATGATGTATTGAGGGTCAGCCGGGTTTACCTCCAGTTTTCTTCGTATATTGGCCATATTCACTCTCAGCGCTTGAATTTCATTCGTATATGGGCCCCAGACATGCTTCATGATAAAGTCATAGGTTAATACCTTTCCGATATATATAGACAATAGTACGATGATTTTATATTCAATGGGAGTAAAATGCAGCTCTTTCCCACTCAGAAGGATCAGTCGCTTCTCATAATTAATCTCCAGCTCTCCCACTGTTATCTTCTCATTGGACATAATCTCCTGGTTATTGTTCTTCTGGCTGTGCCGTATCTCTGTCCGTATTCGTGCCAATAGCTCAGCTGTACCAAAGGGCTTTGTAATATAGTCATCTGCACCCATATCGAGGGCCTCTACCTTCTCATGCTCATTTCCACGGGCTGAGACGACAATAATCGGAATACTGCTCCATTGCCTTAGTATACGCAGTACCTCAATCCCGTCCATATCCGGCAGTCCCAAATCCAGCAGTATCAGATCCGGGCAATGAGAGGAGGCCATTTCAATTGCTTCTTTCCCCTTATATGATTTCATTATGTTATATCCGTTGGCTGTCAGTAATACTGATATAAAATTGCAGATTCCCACTTCATCATCCACAATTAGTATGAATGGGTTACGATTCATTTTATCCCTTCCTCTCCTTCTAAAGGCAGCATAAATCGAAAAATTGCTCCTCCGGATTTCTTATTTACTGCTTCCATTTTCCCATTATGTGCTTTAATAATTGACATACAGATGGAGAGTCCTACTCCCATACCTCTCGCTGTGTCAGAGCTATGCCTCCCATTGCTGATATACCCCTCGAATAAATAGGGCAGGTCCTGTTCGGCTATTCCTTCGCCATAGTCAATTACTTCAAAAACAGCATAATTGCCATTCTTGTTCACTATTACATCAATTGCTGTATCTTCCGGAGAATGCTTGATCGCATTTTCCAGAAGGTTAATTAATACCTGCTCTATTAAGGTACCGTCCATCGGAACAAAAAATAGATTATCCGGCACCTTCACATTAATTTTGCGGTCAGAAAATCTCTTTTTTATGCGGGTGGCTGCTTCCGCTACAATTTCCTCCGCTGCTTCCGGTGTCTTAGTCACATTCATGGTCCCCTCGTTAATACGGGTAACCGATAACAGGTTTTCGACCATCCGTATCAGCCACTGGGAATCCTCTTTGATATTGGATAACAGCTTATCTTGAGTTGTTTTGTCGATAAGAGTCCCATTTTCAAGTATGGTCGAGCTTGCCCCCAGAATACCCGTAAGCGGCGTTCGCAAGTCATGGGAAATTGCCCGAAGCAGATTACTCCTCATCTTCTCCTTCTCTGTCTCGATTAGCATCTGCCTCTGCTCATCAGACAGGTACTGACGTTCCAGTGCCATTGCAACCTGTGAAGTTATTCTTCTAAGTAATGCACGATCATTCTGATCCAGATGCCCTCCGGCACAGGATAAGCCGACAACTCCAAGAACATTTCCCTGTGAGATTACCGGCATATAATATGCCCCTGCTCCCATCAAGGTATCTGTGCCGGCACCGGCGCGCTTGTGGTTGATAAATACCCAATGGGCAACTGCACGCTCTGCCTCTGTCAGTAGGAAAGAGGAATCCGAATCTACAGGCAGATGCAGCATGGTCCCGGCAGCCCCTTCACCGGGATCCTTCGAATAGAAAATAACGGAGCGGTTAAAAATCTTGGAAATGTAATGGTTCGTTAACGCAACGATATTTTCTAGGCCTCTTGTCGCCAGGAACTTCTTATTGATTTCATAAAGCACCTCGGTACGGTGTTCTCTGTCTACCGAATACCTCGCTTCTGTTTTAATTCGTACGGTAAAAGCGCTTGTGATCAAAGCTACAATGAGCATGATCAGAAAGGTAACGGGGTAGGCCGGTTGTATCGCATTAAAGGAGTAATATGGTATGGTGAAAAAGTAATTAAACAATAATACGCTCAGGAAGGAGGCTATGATTCCATAAGCATATCCAATCGTAATCCTGGATACCACCAATACAGACAGTATATATACCATGATTAGATTCTGATCCGCTATATCCAGCCATCGAAGTCCAAAAGATAATAAGGTTGCAGCGATCAATATGCCGATTGTTTTGAAGGTATCCTGCCAGGAGAAGAATAAATTCCTGTAAATCGGAATATTCCTGGTCTTCATGTATTTCATTGGTGTGTAGTTGTCCGGTATGATATGGATTTCCACATTCGGCAGCTGGGAGATGAGCCTATCTTCAAAGTCCATCTCAAACAGGCTCCTGATCGTCTTTCTATTTCTGCTCTTACCGACTATGATGTTCGTTATTCCGGAAAGCTTCGCATATTCTGCTACAACGCTTGCCACGTCATCACCGTCCAGTGTTACGGTCTCTGCCCCCAGCCGCTCTGCAAGCCCGAAATTGGCTTGAAGGCTTTTCTTCTGATCTTCCTTCAGGTTATGGCTTGACATCGTTTCCACATAGACAGCAACCCACGGGGTATGTGAGGCTTCAGCACTCCTGGCCGTCCATCGGATGCATTTTGCAGAAGAAGGTGAGGGACTGATGCAGACAATCATCTTATTACTCGCCATTTTATTGGTAATGATACGTTCATACTGATTGCCATGGCTGATACGTTCTGTCGCCTTACGCATGGCTATTTCACGGAGCAGGGTCAGATTATCCTTCGTAAAGAAATTCTGCAGGGCTGTTTCCGCACGTTCGGGACGGTATATCTTTCCTACCTCTAACCGCCTAAGCAGCTCTTCCGGCTCTATGTCAATCATTTTTACCTTGGTAGCATTATCAAAAATATAATCCGGTATGGTTTCTCTGACACTGATCTTCGTAATATCCTTTATCACATCGTTCAGGCTTTCAATATGCTGGACATTCACCGTTGTATAAACATCAATTCCTGCGTTCAGCAGCTCCTCAATATCCTGATAGCGTTTTTTATTACGCACCCCTTCCGCATTGGTATGCGCAAGCTCATCTACCAATATTACCTCCGGTTTTCTGTTAAGTGCTGCGTCCAGGTCAAATTCCCTTAACTGGATATTCTTATAAGGATAAATCTTCGGGGGCAGGATGGGCAGACCCTCCAACATCTGGACTGTCTCAGGGCGAGTATGCGGTTCAATATAGCCTACCACGACGTCAACACCGTTTTTTATCTGCTCCCTGGCTTCGTCAAGCATGGCATAGGTTTTACCTACCCCTGCTGCATACCCGAAGAAAATCTTCAGTTTTCCTTTATCACTTGGACTTTCTGCCTGTATACTTTCGAGCAGCTCATCCGGATTCGGACGTTCATCATCATAACTTCCCATACAAACCTCCATTCTACCTTATCCTGCGAATTCAGATGTCAACGCAATATTTGCAAAGTGAATTTTTAACAATTCACTTTGTGAAAATCCTAATTTTTCACATTCCCTGGAATACGGCAGCTTTACAGCAGTCCGTCCAATGCCAAATTCACTTTCAGGACATTCACTGTCGGTTCACCCCAGAAACCAAGCAATCTTCCTGTTGTATATTTCTTAATAATGGCACGGACCTCTTCCCTTGTCATATTTCTTTCCTTAGCAATACGTACAACCTGATACTCCGCTGCCTTTACTGATATGTGGGGATCCACTCCGCTGCCGGAGGCGGTTACCAAATCAGCAGGAATCTCATCCGGGTTCGTTGGATCCAGGGTATGCCACCAATCGATCCGCTCCTGAACCAGAGCTGCCTCCTCCTTACTTGTCGGCGATAAATTCGTATAACCCGCAGGCCTTCCTATCAGGTATTTGGCATCCGTAAATTCCTGTGCAATCAGTTCAGAGCCATACTCCTTAACCGTACCATCCTTTAAAGTTACCTTTATTATGCTGCCGTTAGCCTGCTTTGGAAATACCAGCTGTGCAATTCCGGTAACAATTCCAGGATAAATCAGACCGCAAATCACTGTCAAAACAAGAAAGCTTAACAATGCCGGTCGTAATACTTTCCATATATTTTTCATTAAACTACCTCCATGATACCCTTAATTGCCATTTCCACAGAAAGGGTTCTATATTTGCTACCTATGCCACACCACAGAAGGTCAGAATTACGTCAATCAGCTTTATTGCTATGAATGGAGCCACAATCCCTCCCAGACCATAGATAAGCATATTTCTCCGCAATAGCTTTCCTGCCGACATCTCCTGATATTTGACACCCTTGAGGGACAACGGAATTAATGCGATGATGATCAGTGCATTGTATATGATTGCTGACAGAATTGCACTTCTGGCACTGGACAGACCCATGAAATTAAGTGCAAAAAGCTGTGGATAAATTCCGAAGAACAACACCGGTATGATGGCAAAATATTTTGCCACGTCATTCGCTACACTGAAGGTGGTCAGGGCACCTCTGGTCATCAGAAGCTGCTTTCCTATTCTGACGATATCTATCAGCTTGGTCGGGCTTGAATCGAGATCCACCATATTTCCTGCTTCCTTTGCCGCCTGGGTTCCTGTATTCATGGCTACTGCAACATCCGCCTGTGCCAATGCCGGAGCATCGTTGGTACCGTCTCCTGTCATGGCCACCAGATGGCCCTTTGACTGATACTCCCTGATTAAGGCAAGCTTCGCTTCCGGAGTAGCCTCCGCAAGGAAATCGTCGACACCGGCCTCTGCGGCGATGGCTGCCGCCGTCATGGGATTGTCACCGGTAATCATAATGGTGCGGATACCCATTTTACGAAGATCATCAAAACGTTCTTTCACTCCGTTCTTTACAATATCTTTCAAATAAATAATTCCCAGGACCTTATTGTTTTTTGCTACTACCAGAGGAGTTCCGCCTTCTCCCGCAACCCGCTTCACTATGCTGTCACATTGTGCCGGATAATCTCCGCCCTTTTCCTGTACGAAGGCTCTAATAGCCTCAGCGGCTCCTTTGCGTATTTCGTTTCCCTGGTAATCCACACCGCTCATTCTGGTCTTTGCCGTAAAGCCGATAAAGGTAGCCCCCAGGCTTGACATATCCCGGCCTCTGATACCAAAGCGTTCCTTCGCCAGTATGACAACGCTTCTACCCTCCGGTGTCTCATCAGCAATTGAGGACAGCTGTGCTGCATCTGCCAATTCCTGTTCAGTGACCTCCTGTATCGGAATGAATTCACTTGCCTGTCTGTTACCCAGAGTAATCGTACCTGTCTTATCCAGCAGGAGCACATCAACATCGCCGGCCGCCTCAATCGCTCTTCCGCTCATCGCCAGGACATTCGCTTGATTTAATCTGCTCATACCAGCAATTCCGATGGAGGACAGCAGAGCTCCAATGGTCGTCGGAGCCAGACATACCAGCAATGCAATTACATTAGTCAGGGATATGGCTGCACCGGAACCTGCCTGTTTGCTGGCAAAAGCAGAAAAAGGCAGTAGTGTCGCAGAAACGACAAGGAATATAATCGTTAACGTAACGAGCAGTATCTGAAGTGCAATTTCATTCGGAGTCTTCTTACGTGCAGCTCCTTCGACCATGGCAATCATTTTATCAAGAAAGCTTTCGCCTGCTTCCGCCGTTACTCTTATGATCAGCCAGTCAGATACCAGTGTGGTTCCTCCGGTTACAGCGCTTCTGTCACCGCCGGATTCACGGATTACCGGAGCGGATTCCCCGGTTATGGCACTTTCATCCACCGAGGCTGCTCCTTCGATTACTTCACCGTCCATCGGAATCTGTTCTCCCGCTGTTACATAGACGAGATCTCCTCTTTTCAGCGTATTAGACAAAACCTCTGTATAGTCATCGATACGGTTTGCGGCCTTCAGCTTCTTCGCCTTTACATCTTTTCTGGCGCTTTTTAGGCTGTTGGCCTGTGCACGGCCTCTGCCTTCTGCAATAGCCTCTGCAAAATTGGCAAACAATACCGTGAACCATAGAATCAATGCTATTGCCAGTGTATAGGCTGCATTTTCATCCTTTATTCCTGCAAAAGCCAGCAGAAACAATACCGATGTCATAATAGCACCGATATATACCACCAGCATGACAGGATTTTTTATCTGGATCTTGGGTGAAAGCTTGATGAAGGACTGGCGTATCGCATCACCCAGGATATCATTATTTTTATTCTTCATAACAACCTCCATGCTGCCGTCAGGCAGCTCAAATACTAAAGTAATGAAAACAGGCTTTCCTATCTTGCCGTCGTAAAATAATCCGCGATTGGCCCTAATGCTAAGGAAGGTAAAAAGCTAAGTGCTCCAATCAGCAGAATCACGATCAGCAGAAGTCCGATAAACATTATATTGCTTGTTGATAAGGTGCCTTCACTCGCAGCAACCATTTTCTTCTTCGAAAGATTTCCTGCCAGATATATCACGGCCAACATCGGTATAAACCGTACCAGCAGCATAATAATGCCGCCTGTCACATTCGTGAACATCGTATTGGCATTATAGCCTCCAAAGGCACTTCCGTTATTATTCGCCAAGGAGGAAAAGGCATAAAGGATCTCAGAAAAGCCGTGTGCCCCGGAATTCGTTAACCAGGTCGATGCCTCCGGATTCATAACGGCAACTGCTGTTCCTATCAGCGCTGAAAGGGGTGGCGTCAAAACAATGAGGCAAACCATTTTCATATCAAAGGGCTCTACCTTCTTACCCAGATATTCCGGGGTACGCCCAACCATTAAGCCTGCAATGAATACGGTTAGTATGACAAAGGCAATCATGCCATACAGACCGCTGCCGACTCCTCCGAAAACAACCTCTCCGATCTGCATCAGAAACATGAACATCATTCCGCTAAGGGATGTGAAGCTGTCATGCATCGCATTAACCGAGCCATTGGAGGCAGCAGTAGTCGCAGTTCCCCATAAGGCGGAGGTTCCTATTCCGTTAACAACTTCTTTTCCTTCCAGATTACCGGAGGCAGCTACCCCTTTGTAAGAAGGTGCCGTATGATATTCACTCAGAGTTACAATGATTAAAGAAGCTAGGAATAATATCAGCATTACCGAATATACCGCCCTGCCCTGCTTGCTATCCTTTACTGCTTTTCCAAAGGACACACAGAGAGCAGCCGGAATTAATAATATTGATAACAGCTGAAGCAGATTCGATAAGGCCGTCGGATTTTCCAACGGAAAAGCAGAATTGGCACCGAAAAAGCCTCCTCCGTTGGTACCAAGCTGCTTAATTGCAATCTGGCTGGCTGCCGGACCTAAAGGAATCGTCTGTGCTGCTCCGCTTTGCAGAGTAATAACCTCCTTATAAGGACTAAGCGTCTGAACAACGCCCTGGGACACCAATACCAATGCCAGAAGTAAAGATAGAGGAAGAAGGATATAAAGTGTCGCTCTGGTGATATCCTTCCAGAAGCTCCCGATGCCGGGCTTCTGCTTCGCTATAAACCCTCTGATCAGAACAAATAATACGGCGATGCCAACTGCTGCCGATACAAAGTTCTGAACCGTAAGTCCGATGCTCTGTGTGAAATAGGATAATGTTGTTTCTCCGGAATATGCCTGCCAGTTTGTATTAGATATAAAGCTTACCGCCGTATTAAAAGCTAGATCCCAGCTGACTGCCTTCCAATGCTCCGGATTAAACGGCAGTATATTCTGAAGCATCTGAAGGAGAAATACTGCAAGGAAGCTGACCAGACTGAACAGCAATACCGAGGCTGCATATTTCTTTGGAGACATCTCCTCTTCGTCCGATATCCCCATAACCTTATATATCCCTTTTTCAACAGGTGCCAGCATTCTTGATGGAAATACCCGCTCCCCCATCATTACCCGGTAAATATAACTGCCTAGTGGGATGGATAATAAGACTAATAAAATAATAAAAATTAAATCACCGGTTAATGCATAGCTCATAATTCTTCACCTCGAAATAATACGTAAAATAAATAAATCAATAATGTCAGCGCTAACAATGCTGATATGACCAGAACAACTCCCATGTTCCTTCGCTCCTTTTATCCATAAATTAATTAACGGAATTTAATTATTTCCGATGAATCCATTATAAGTATTACCAAATTAATATAGTATTAAGATTAATAGCCAGGAGGTAAAGAAAATATAATGTCGACAGTCTTTATCCATTTCAGCGCAGTTACCTTTCTGTTCAGATAAGAGAATAAACTATCTCGGATGTGTAAGTATTCATTATGGACAAAAACTTTTTCTATTCCTAGTCATGTTTCACAAAGAAATCACAATTACATCTTTTCAAATAATATTTTATCATGTACAATAGAATAAAATTAAATAGAACACAATTTTAATTGTTCTGTCATAGCATATTTTGTTATTATAATTTCACCTATAATGATTAGAGTATCAAAGTATCCTGTGAGCAAACGGGATACCATATGCATGTAATACCAAATAAAAAGCAGAAAGGAAAATCTATATGTTAGAGAATTTAGGCGGATTTTTTGGCTACTTGATCATCCTGTTATACATACTTACGATACTGAATTATTTCGTAAAGCTGATTAACAGAAAGTATAAAGAGCAAATTAAGAAAAATGAGAGGTTTCATCAGATATTTACCAAGGTAATGAGGTTTCTTGTAAAGCAGCATAAGTTATTCGGACTGCTGACCATCGTATTTATCCTGCTTCATTTCCTGATTCAGTTCAATCGATTTGGTTTGAGCATTACCGGAGCGATTGCTGCCGGAGTTATGCTTCTTCAGGTGGCACTTGGCATCTATGGCAGCAAGGCAAAGAAGAAAAGCAAGGCGTGGCTTTACGTTCACCGTGCTATTGCTGTTATTCTTGCAGTAACCATCCTGATTCATATTCTATAAGGTATCTATTCCCCAATAATATATAGATAAAGAGCCCTATTAGTAAAAGAAACCTCCTGCATCAGATTATTAAATCCCATGCAGGAGGTTTCTTTTTATGATTCGAAGGACATAAGCAGCTTGCAAGCAAAACAGCTACCATATACTTTGGGTTATTTTTATCTATTTATAGTATCTGTTTTGTTCACAGAGCGCAGTTGATACTCGAATAGCCTCTGTTCTTAATCTGCGGATAATCCCTTAGGAACAGGCAAGGTAATACAGCACCTTCCTGTGCGAGAATCTGCCTCAGGGTTTAAATTCCATATAAAATCCCTGCTTCATCACCTCCGCGGATTATGATCCTGTCAGAAGTAATCTGCAGGGTATATTCCTGCTCTGCAAGCTCCGGACCGTTCTCAAGATAAATACCATTTTCCTCAGCAATCCCCTTTATAATTGATAATGAGAAGCCCAGCTTCTCTTCCATATCCATATTCAAAATCTTTGCGAACTGAAATACCTCATTGCTGCAATCTGTCGCAATGATAATTCCAGACTGATAATGAATCGTATAAGTGCCCTCGTAATACTCTGTTTTCTGTGGCTTTGGTAATAAGTACATGATAACCTCCTCAACTAAATTAACATCTAATATATATGAAACAATTAATATATTTCCCTACGCAGTTATTACTAATCAGGATTTTGCTGCTTCTCTGAAGGTGCTGATGATAAAGAACGCAGTTAATATTAACAGGCAGGCAAACATCACGGTCATAGCCATATCACCATACTGCAGATAGTAACCTCCCGCATTCAATACGGAATAAAATAGCATCCCAAGCGAAATAGGTTGGATTATTCCGCCCGCTTTCGTACTTTTCAGTGCCATTATCCCACCTGTAATAAGGAAGCCTGCTGTTATTATTTCCGAGGCAATGTGAGTTGTAATCCGATATGGCTGCGATACTGGAGCGGATTCTCTGTGCAATTAAGACAGCAGCAGGCAAATCGGTATCCGGCAATACCAGAAGGAACTCTTCTCCGCCATAGCGGCCAATGTAATCGTGCTTTCTGGTGTTACTCATGAGTAAATCAGCAATCATTACCAGTACCCTGTCACCGACCTGATGGCCAAAGCGGTCATTTACCAGTTTAAAATGATCGATATCAAGCATCATAACACAGAGCTTGGATTTTGTCTGCGTTATTTCCTGTATCGTCGTTTCTAATATTTCATTCATATATTGATGATTATAGAGATTCGTTAAGCCATCCTTCGCCGATTTGTTAGCCAGAATATTATTCATTATCATAAGCTCCTGATTCAGCTTACTGATATTTTCATTGTTCTGCTTGAGCGTGTCTTCAACATTCTTCTGCTCGGTCATATCTATCACGCAAGCACATACAACCTCTTCTTCCTGATAGATGGATGGAACCACCGTAACCAGACCGGTAAACTGGTCTCCCCTCTTCCGCCTTAATAAAAACTCATATTTGCTCGGCTTTTTATCATCATCCACACAATCGATTAATAAATGAAGATCTTCCTGGTTCACAAGGAACTCATTAACATCCCGGTCCAGCAGCTCCGGTCGGTCTGCACCCAGCAGCTCTATAGCCTGATTGTTCAGATATCTGATATGCCCGAATTCCTTACTTACCAACAGGATCGGTATCGGAGTAACCTCCAGCAGGGTACGAAACAGCTTTTCACTGTTTTTGAGCCGTTCGTTGGTTAACTTATGACGTGCAATTTCACCCTGCAGTAATTTGGTGGCTCTAATATCTTCCCCTATAATTAAAAGCCCTAACAGGAGATCCGATTCAGATCGCAGCGGAATAATTGATATATTAAAAGGGATCGTGCTGCCGGACTTTAAGGATACGTTAATATCCTGATACCGGATCAGCTCACGGAGTGCTTCACATTCTTTTAATATCTGATCGATTTTCTCGAACCTGATAATATCGGTTATGTTGCTTCCGATGACCTCATCCTCTGTATAATCCAACAGGGTAAATACCTGTCTGTTGGCCTTAATGATGCAGCCATTTATATCTGCCAAAAAGGTAAGACCAGCTAACTCATGAAATAATTGATTCGTAATTAGTGAAGTTGGAATGGATAAAAATTGATATTTGATGATTGCATAATTCACCCCCAGAAGCATGATTATCATAAAAATATGCCCCATATTTGGCGGCTTCATTAATCCCAGGGAAGGTAAAATGATCTGAAACAGAAATTGAAGCAAAAGGGGAATGGTGCTGCATACCACAATGATATTGGCCTGTTTCTTCTGAATGCGGCTCTTTGATTTGTGACCCCATAAGTAAATCAGCAGAATACTTATCGCTAAATATGTAAAGCTGTATATGAAATTGCCCGTATAGAATATGGTGGAGGTTACCGGGCTGGTATTAATATCAGGTCCGAACAGGAATAAAACCATAACCAGAAATACCGGTGCCGGAAGTATTATCAGCAGTTTGACATACCAAAACCTGATCTTCTTATTACCTGTGATAAGCAATACAAAATATAATGCCAGGGCTTCAAAGGTACACCATCCGAAGGCGGCTGCTTTATTCCAGAAGGAGCTGACGTAATAATTCTCAGCAAGATAAAGAAAGCCCTCGGCAAAGGACCATATTGTCATACTTAATGTCAACAGGAAGGCAAATCTGCAAAGCTTTGATTTTTTATTCGATCTATAGGTACGGTAGCCCACATAAAAATATATGGCAGCTGCTAAAAAAGATAACACTGACAAGTAGACCATAGAGTAACTCCTTTATCGTACTTTTGTACAATTTTATCATATTGGTAGAATAAGTCAATTAATTGGACCATGAATAAAGCGTTGATTCTCAGCTTAAAAAGAACCAAACCGGAAGGCTTGATTCTTGATATTCCTCTCATAATATATCATGTCAGTCTTTATTATTCTCCCGATACATTTCCAACGCTTTTTTAATCGCTTCCGAATTACCCTTATGCTCTTCAATAATCCTGCTTACAACGTCATAACCAAGCTTCGCCGTATATCCGGTGGCAAAGGCGTAGGATTTATTCAGCAGCTCTTCGCATTTTGCCTCATCCGGTTGGATTAAATCAATGCACTTGGTTCTGAAAAGGAATACCGCTCTTTCGAGCAAGGAGAGACTTTCAAGCAGTGAATCTGCAATCAGCGGCAGGAAGGCATTCAATTCAAATTCTCCGTGTAAAGCAGCAGTAGAAATAGCGGCATCATTTGCTATCACCTTCATCCCCACCTGCATCACCATCTCCGGAATAACGGGATTGACTTTACCAGGCATGATGGTACTTCCCATCTGCATCGGTGCCAGCTTAATTTCTCCAATCCCTCCATGCGGGCCGGAATTCATCAGCCGCAGGTCATTGGCAATCTTAATCAGATTCACTGCGAGTGCCTTCAGCAGTCCGGAGACCTCGACAAAGACATCGTTATTCTGGGTAATATCCATCGGATATTCGGCTGCTGCCAGCCCAATATCAGTCAAGGTCCTTAATTCTTCGATTATGCCAAAACGGTATTTTCTTTCCGCATTATTCGAAGTCCCTACTGCAGTTCCTCCGATATTCACCTGACGAAGACGTTCTTCTACCTTATATAATCTCCAACGATCCCTGGCAATTGCCTGAGCGTAGGAGCCAAATTCAGCTCCAAGGGTGATTGGAATTGCATCCATCATTTCGGTGCGACCCAGCTTCTTTATATCATCGAATCCATTTTCCTTTTCCTGAAGCGCCTGCTGAAGCTTCGCACAGCCATCACTCAGTTTCCGCAGCAGTTCAATTGCAGCGATCCGGAGTGCAGTCGGATAGACATCGTTGGTGGACTGTCCACGATTTACATCATCCAGCGGATGAATCATATCATAAGCGCCGATATCCTTACCGGCTATCTGTAAGGCAAGGTTGGCAATCACTTCATTGACATTCATATTGGTCGAGGTACCTGCACCACCCTGCAGCGCATCAACAACGAACTGGCCGTCCGCCTTCCCCTCCAGTATCAGGCTGCAGGCCTTAATAACTGCCTGATAAGTTTGCTTTTCTCCGATACCCAGCTTTTCATAAGTAATCGCTGCTGCTTTCTTAACCTTTACGATGGCATAGATCAGGCGAAGGTTGGTCCTCTTGTAATTCAGGGCAAAATTCTCCCTGGCACGGGCCGTCTGGATTCCATATAAATTACGATCCTCCAGCTCCATTTCTCCAAGCTTGTCTATTTCCTTACGCATACAATCACTCCTCGATTTCAGCCAGAATGTGAGGGAACGGTTCCAGACTTCTCTCTAGGATACCCTGCATATAAGCAATGATAATTCCATAGTTTGTCATCGGAACCTGCTGATCCACTGCACATTTGAGACGGAATTTAACCTCCCTTTCCGGAAGCATGCAGCCGCCGCAGTGGACAATTAGTTTGTATTTCGTTAAATCCTCGAAGAATTCACCACCCGAGGTGAACTCAAAATTAATCTGTTTGCCGGTATAATTCTTGATCCATCTGGGCAGCTTCACCTGTCCGATATCATCGCATTGGCGATGGTGGGTACAGCCCTCGGAGATCAGTATAGTATCGCCGTCGTTCAGACGCTCCAAAGCCGCTGCTCCCTTCACTGCTTCCTCCAGTAAGCCCTTATATCTCGCAAACAGGATTGAAAATGAGGTCAGCAGGATATCTCTTGGTGTATCGGCTGAAACCTTCGCAAATACCTGGCTGTCCGTGATTACCATCTTCGGCTTCTTGCCAAGGTTCTCAAGGGTTTCTTTTAATTCAAATTCCTTCACTACGATTGCAGTTGCATCCGCTTCCAGGATGTCACGGATAGTCTGCTGCTGGGGCAGTATCAGTCTTCCTTTCGGAGCTGCTTTATCTATCGGGGTGACGAGCACCACGAAATCAGAAGGGTTAATCAGATCTGCGACAATCCTTAGCTTCTGGTTATCCACCGGCGCAAGAGAAGCAATCTTCTCCTTTAACGCCTCGATATTGATTTTATCCTTGGCACTGACATAGATTTCGCATTCGCTTCCAGTCTTTGTGCTATCCAGAAGATCGGATTTATTATATACAACGATATAATCGATATTCTTTTCCTCAAAGATTTTAATCAATTTTTCGTCTGCCTCTGACTTACCGCAGACAGCATCCACAACAAGTACCGCTACGTCCGTCTTATTCAGTACCTGCTTCGTTTTTCTGATTCTAAGCTCACCAAGTGCCCCTTCGTCGTCAATACCCGGTGTATCTATGATCATGACAGGACCCATGGGCAGAAGCTCCATGGATTTATAAACCGGATCCGTTGTAGTTCCCTTAACATCAGAAACGACAGCCAGCTCCTGTCCAGTCACTGCATTCACAACACTGGATTTACCTGCATTTCTCTTACCAAAAAAGCCAATATGTATTCGATTCGCTGACGGTGTATCATTCAGTCCCATTCAATTCACCAAACCTTTCTTATTCCAATCCTGCAAATACAATCGCCCAGGGCTGATTATCTTGCATGATTTCTATATGAACCAATACCGGTATCTTATTATGCCAAAGAAATTAACTCGTAATCACTGCAACTACATTCGATATGATAATTCGTGCAGCTTAGTGATAGTATAGCACGTTTATGTAGTTACAACAATATTGGTCTCATAAGAAAAGAATCAATCCCGAAGGTGATGCAGACAAAGTATTAAGATTTCTCTGTTTGCTCTTACATTGATCTGTTCTTTCAGGCTTGGTTCTTATATAGGTTCTTATATAGGTTCCGCTTCTTAGATTTCATAATACTTCTTTAGGGTGTGTGCAATTCCATCCTCATTGTTGGACAGGGTTATCTCATCTGCAACTTCCTTCAGCATATCACAGGCATTGCCCATAGCAACA
Source organism: Mobilitalea sp. (assembly GCA_035564175.1). Classification (GTDB taxonomy): domain Bacteria; phylum Bacillota; class Clostridia; order Lachnospirales; family Lachnospiraceae; genus Mobilitalea. The sequence goes on along the minus strand of DATMUM010000265.1, from coordinate 12,370 downwards.
CCGAGTCCGGCAAATTCAATCATTTTAAGATCGTTTCGTTCATCACCGAATGCCATTACCTCCTCGGACTTGATATTTAATTTATCGCAAACTGCCTGAAGGGAGCTTGCCTTATTGATTCCCTTCATCGTAGCTTCCAGATAAAAAGGAGTTGATTGGACAAAGGATAACTCCTTCTGAAAGGGCTCCATAATCTTCTCGGAAGCAGGCATTAAGTACTCATTCGGAGCGGCGATCAGGACCTTCACCGGATTAAAATCCAGTGCATCAGCAACATTATCCACTTCCTTAATACCCATATTATTTAATTTGCTTTCAAATTCAATCATGAATTCATCCTTGCTCTTGGTGTAATAATGTTTGCCATTATCTACAATCGGAGTTACCGGAAAATCCTCTATATGCTTCAGCAATTTTACTGCTGTTTCCTTGGGAAGACTTTTCTCATAAAGCACTTCCTTGGTAGTTGCATCCACTACCTTACCGCCATTATAGGATAACAGGATGCCGTTATATTTTTCTAATTCCAGGGCATCGCTTTCCCTTTTTAAGCCGGAAGTGGGCCTTCCGGACGCCAATACTACCGTAACGCCCTGTTTTTGTACGGCAATCAGGGCATCCCTGGTCTTCTGTGTAATCTTTTTATCGTCGTTATTTAAAGTCCCGTCTAAATCGAGTGCAATCATCTTGTAATTCATTGTATCTGTGTTCCTCCATAACTTATCAGCCTTTTTACCGTTTATTAAACAACAAAAAGCCTTAAAAATCAAGGCTTTTCTGCTTTCTTTTACAATTATCCATTAACTTACTGTTCGAAGCTTACAAAGCCTCCGCCCAGCTTAGTTGTATTCAGCCATTGCAATAAGTCGATTCGTTTCAATAAACCGCCATCGAGAATTTCCACAAATGCCGTACTGCCATCCGTCTCATACTCCAGGGAAACGATCGTCACCCAATGCCAGGACTCCAGCTCCAATATTGTTCCATGCTCGAGATTTAAGAAGGTAACCGGGGAATCCTTTTTCAAGGCATCCATGATAAATTGCAGCACCTGCTTCACATCCGGTCTTAAGGACTTCTTCTTCGGAATATCAATTGAATCCATCTGAATATTAAGGTTTTTTTCCTTCAAATAACTGTTCATGCCTTTGCACAGCATGGCTGTTGAGGAAACTCCTCCGAAGGATGGTGTAACATAATTCCAAATCTCATTCATGAAAGCCAGGCATTCTTCCTTCGTCAGAGCAGGATAGCTATCCTGCTTCTCTCTGGTTCGGCTTAAATAATAAATGACATTGGCAACCGCAGAGGGACCGCAGCCGGATAAACGCTGCCACCGTTTGCCATACCAATCCTGATTTGAGCCATAATAAATCTCTCTGGCTGCTTCGTCTTCTATTTTATATAAGTTTTTATCCTTAATTGAATATATCATAGTAAGTATCACCCGCTAATCAAATAATTCCTGCCCATACATTAAGATATGCTTTTATATTGCTTCATGCCCTATCCTAATACATAATTCGCATTTGTTCAATATAATTTAAATGCCAAATTCCCGGTAATTGGTAAATTAGTATTCAGTTCTTCTCCCGAAGGATATCATCTTATATCCCTGCAGTATCTGACTCATTAGTCCCAATATTCCTGTCCGATATTATTAATAAGAACACGACAATTATCAAAATCAATACACAGCCCCATACTGCCTTCGCTTCGAGCTTCCACGTTAACAAGCCGCCAAGTACCGCACCCAGGACGAAGAACAGAATAATCATAAAGTAGCGTATCGCAATTACCGCTGATCTGCGATCCTTCTGAGTCACTGCCTGATAGGCAGCCTGAGAAGCTGACCTTAGATTTCCTGTGCACATGGTAGTAGCATATGGGGAATCCACTAACTTGCTGAAGGAAGATACCTGTACCGATGCAACAAAGGATATGGCTACATTCACGATGATACTGGGATATGTTTGCGGAATAAAGCCTACCACGACAAGAACCAGTATCTCCATCATTAAAACGATACGTTTCCAATCCAGGGTGAAAAAATGGGAGGCTTTCGTTTTTATAGCCTGGGTAACTATGACTCCAAGGACAAAAGCCAGGATCGGCGGAATATGGAACAGGGCTTGGCCCCAAGCTCCCTTCGCAGCATATACTCCGAGAAGGACGATATTCCCGGTCTGGGCATTTGCGAATACACCATCTCGTCCAACGTAAGTATATGCATCCAAAAAACCTCCGACTATTGCAAGCAATATTCCGAACAGGACAGATTCATGGAAAATACCCTGACTATCCAATATTTTGTTATTCTTCTTATCATTTATGTTTCTTTTCTTATCATTTAACTCACTCAAGCTAATGCCTTCTCTCTGTTTCCCTATGATAACTCCAAATAGTTTGTTTCGTCAACCTTGCAGTTCAAGCGAAGATTCTTTCCAGAGGAAACCGCTCAGGTATTCAAGCTGCATGATATGCTATATAAGCTTTTTATTATTACTATATCTTTAATTATCGATTATTTTTTATAATTTTTTTCACCATTCTGTTTTTTATGCATATTTTATACTAGAAATAACATTTGCTGAGAAAAACAGTATATGAATATGAAATAATATATCCATTACAGACAGCGGTGTCAGTATTTCGACGACAAGTTTCTTATATAAATATCTTAGAGAAGGTCTTCAACACACTACCCCATAAATTCATTATGCATATATATTGTATTGTGTAATAGCTAATTATGTTAAGCTTACCTGAAACAATTGATTTTAATAAGGAGTTGATTTTATGAAGGATTACAGCAGAGATAAAAATAGGCATTGTTCACATTACAAATCTGACCCACCTCCGCGCGGTGGAATCCGCGGTGGTGAATTCCGAGGTGGAGAATTCCGCGGTGGTGAATTCCGTCGTGGTGAATTCCCGCGTGAACGATTTGAATTCCCTCGTGAGAGATTCGAGTTCCCAGAAGAAAGATTTGAGCGTGAGCGTTTCTTTCCAAGAGAAGAATTCGAAGAGAATATGTTCTTCGGTGAGGAATTCCCATTCTTCGAAGAAGAATTTCCTCGTGAGCGGTTCTTTAGAGAAGAATTTCCCCGCGAACGTTTTCGTCGTTAATCTCAATGATAAAGAATGTTCTTTATTCGCTTAAAATTTAAAATTATGATAAGCTAAAATGTTACCAAACATCCTTTATTCGATGCTTGGTAATTACATAACATTATCAAACCCTTGCCAGATTCGATAATCCCCTTTATGTTTACGGTATATGGCGGGTGAACACCCGGTAAGCTTAAGAAAGGTATAAGTAAAATGCTGACGGTTATTAAAGCCGACGCTGACTGCTACATCCGTCACCGGAAGACGGCTGGTTTCCAGAAGTATTTTTGCCTTCTCAATCCGAAGCTCATTCATTTTATCCACCAGGGTCTTCCCTGTCTGCTCTTTAAATAGACGCTGCAAATAAGCTGCAGATATTCCTATATCCTCAGCGATGTCTTTTATCTTCATATCCTGATCAAAATGATTAGACAGATAAGTCAGGGCCTTACGAACATATTTACTGCCGCCTTCCGTATGATATTTCTTCGTCCTCTGCCTTCCCAGTTCGATCATAAACTGTGCCTGAAGGAGATTTTGCATTATCTGATGTTCTGCTTGATCCGTTGGGCTTTGTAATTGCTTATGAAGCTCAGTGATAATCGTATGGAGACTGCCTGCATCGTCATAGCCCTTGAATACTGGTGCCGAAAGCTTCAGAAAATCCTGCAGGGATTTCGAATGTTCGCAGAACTGCTGTAAACACATTCCATTGCTAGGTTGAATTGATATCTCAAGATTTAGAATACGGCACTGGGTTCCTCTGATGACCTCCAGCTGATGCGTCGTATTACCATCGAGTAACACATACTCGCCTTCTTTTAAATACCACTCTTCTCTCAGATTATCCTTTGTCCAGCTAAATATTCTGCAGCTTCCGCTGGCTATATACATGATCTCGAATTCCTTATGCATATGGGGTTCCATCTCAAAGAAGTCAAAATTCATTGCATAATAGCGTTTTACTCCAAGCCAGCATTGCATGATCCGGCTGTCATAAAGACTTTCCTTATCCGATGTCCTTGTATTCATGATCTAATTATCCTTTCCCGCTTGTGTAAATATACTCGTAAATACCTGGCTGTGTCTGGCTGATAATATTCAACGATTATATTCATAATCATTATTCTTTGACTATTAGGCTTTTCTGCATCTTATTATAAATAATATCATAATATCTTACATTATGAAATAGAGTACAGAATACTTTCCTCCTGGTTTTTTCTCATATATTATAATGCTTTCTACGGACTTATTAATATTATAACATTCATCATTATTATCAGGAGGATATAATTTATGTCATTTAAAATAGCCTTTATCGGAGCTGGAAGCGTAGGCTTCACTCGGACCTTGTTTTCCGATTTGATGACAGTTCCGGAATTTCATGATATCGAGGTTGCATTTACCGATATCAATCAGCATAATCTTGACATGGTAACTGCATTATGCCAGAGAGACTTAGAGGAGAATGGAATCGACATTAAAATCCATGCTACCCTTGACCGCAGAGAAGCCTTCAAAGATGCCCGTTATATTATCAACTGCGTTCGAATCGGAATGCTGGAAGCCTTTGAAATGGATGTTGAAATACCTCTGAAGTACGGCATCGATCAATGCGTCGGAGATACCTTGTGTGCGGGAGGAATTATGTATGGCCAGCGCGGTATCGCAGCCATCCTGGATTTCTGTAAGGATATCCGTGAGGTAGCAGCTCCCGCTGCGATTATGCTGAACTATTCCAATCCAAATGCCATGCTTACCTGGGCGGCTAATAAATACGGCAAAGTAAAGACCATCGGACTTTGCCATGGAGTTCAGGGCGGACATCATCAGATTGCGAAGGCTCTTGGGCTTACAGCCGATGAAGTTGATATCATCTGTGCCGGCATCAATCATCAGACCTGGTATATCTCCGTTAAACACAACGGCGAAGATATGCTGCCAAAGATCTTACCCGCCTACCTGGCTGATGAAGAGCTCTCCAGGACAGAAAAGGTAAGAATTGATGTATTGAAGAACTTTGGTTATTATTCCACCGAGTCTAGTGGACACCTGTCCGAGTATGTTGCCTGGTATCGTAAACGTCCCGAAGAGTTAGAAAAGTGGATTGATCTTGGAGTATGGATCAATGGAGAGACCGGCGGTTATCTTCGCGTATGCAGGGAGGGCCGCAACTGGTTCGAGGATGATTTCCCGAACTGGATGAAGGAGCCTGCAAAGAAATATGTTCCGGAAAACCGCAGCCATGAGCATGGTTCCTACATCATTGAAGGTCTGGAGACCGGCCGGGTATATCGCGGACATTTCAATGTAATGAATGAAGGCTGTATTACCAATCTTCCCTATGAAAGTGTTGTAGAGGTTCCTGGTTATGTTGATGCGAATGGAATCAATATTCCTAAGGTAGGAGATCTTCCTTTGGGCTGCGCAGCAGTCTGCTCCCAGAGTATCTGGGTACAGCGTCTCTCAGTTGAAGCTGCCGTAGCTGGTGATATCAAGTTACTCCGCCAGGCAATGTTAATGGATCCTCTTACGGGAGCTGTCTGCACACCTGCAGAGATCTATCAGATGGTGGATGAGATGCTGGTAGCAGGGGAAGCCTGGTTACCGCAGTACAAGGAGGAAATTGAAGCAGCTAAAATAAGATTATCCTCCGGCAACCTAATCCCTCACAAGGATTATAAGGGTATCCGGGTACATGAAAAGACAGTAGAAGAGATGCGTAAGAACAAAGAAGAAGCAAGAAAGAATGCCGCTGAAGCTGATAAGGCTAAGGAAAGGCCGTCAGCAAAGGCTCAGTAATAATTTTGCGTAAACTCCGTTTACGCAGACCATGATTTGCAGCTTAATTAAGCAATATAAAAATCCCGGAAATGCAGTCAAGGCAAGGTTTCAGCCTCTACAGCATATCTGGGATTTTGTAGAATTCGGTCTTAATAGCGAACAGAAAGCATTAGGTGATTGCTATAACATCCTCCGGTATTGAAATCTGCTGTCACAGATGTTATCAATATATTCAATCCTCGGATATCATTAATGCCAATCTACTGGAATAAAAATCTTCCTTTCCATATATCCTTGCCGTTATCACTAAGAATTACCTCAAATTCGCCAGGTTCTGCCTGATACATCATCTCATCATTCCAAAGAGATAAGCTGTCTTTATTCAAACATAGGTACCCATTTACGCTCTTACCCCTCGGTACCCATATCTTATCAAATGCCTTTAATTCCCTTATTCTCCTTACAGTACTTGCCTGCAGGTCTCTCAGATAAAGCTGGGGTACTGCATAAGAGTCCATTTCACCAGTATTCGTCAGTTCAAACCGTAATGTAATTCCTTCTTCGTCTAACTGCTCGGTCGTTATCACAGTTCGATCCAGTCTTATGTTAGAATATTGAAAGTCTGTATAACTTAATCCGTATCCAAAGGAGTAGAGTGGCTGCTTCTCAAGGTCATAATAATTCATGGCAGCATAGGACGTTTTATAATTATAGTAGACCGGCAACTGCCCGGAATGCCGGGGTATGGAAACCGGCAGCCGGCCCGAGGGACTTATTTTTCCAAATAAGATCTCTGCAATTGCTTTGCCACCCATCATCCCGGGGTAAAAACAACAGAGCAGACCTTCAGATTGATTGGCTATATCGGTTATAGCGTAGGGTCTCCCTTGAATAAGGATGGATATTACTTTTTTACCCGTATCAAAAACAGCCCGAGCAAGAGCCAGCTGAGACTCAGGGAGCTCCAGCCTGGCACTGTCCACCCCTTCGCCGCAATCCATTGTATTTTCATTACTTACAATTGCCGCACCATTGCCATCAAATTCAGCTCTTCCAAAGCGACTGGATGTTCCGCCCAACACCAGAACAACGAGATCACTGGAGCCCGCCAGCTCAACCGCTTCCTTAATTTCCTGATCTGAGCCCTTATTAGAATCGCATACCCGATGGGTTTTAACCTCAATTTCAACATCATGTTCCTTAATATATTGCCTTATCCCCTTTAAAACAGTAACACCTGCCTCTGCTCTGACGGGAGGTGTATAATCTCCCAGCTGATTATATATTGCATCTGCATTCGGGCCAATGACTGCGATAGAGTGAATATTTTTTCCCTTTATCGGCAATATATTGTTACTATTCTTTAATAACACGATAGATTCCCTGGCAAGTTCAAGAGCCTCCGGATATTTATTATAGTCAAAAGAGATATCCTCTTCCGTCTCATCAAGATATGGATGCTCAAATAACCCCTGCTCAAATTTGGCCGCAAGAACATGAAGAACCGCTCTGTCTATCTCCTCCATCGTAACAAGTCCGCCCTCATAAGCCTCCTCCAGATGACCGAAAGCTGTATCCCAAAGCCCGATATCTACTCCGGCCTTCAAAGCTATGGCACCTGATTTCACCCGGTCTCCTGTCAGAAGCTCAAGCTGATCAATTGCTATCCCATCGGACATAACGAAACCTTCAAACCCCATCTCTTCACGAAGAAGCCCTGTAAGTAGCTTTTTGTTGCTATGGCAAGGGATGCCGTCAATTTCATTATAAGCCGCCATAATCCCCTTAGTACCAGCGGTTATACAAGCTTTTGCTGGCGGAAGATGAATTTCACGAAGCTCTCGTTCTCCGATTCGCGCTGCACTGGCGTTAATTCCACCAGTCCCTTCCCCCTGAGCACAAAAATGCTTCGCAACAGCAGCTACCCCCTTCTTTTGAAGTCCTGTCACTACTGCCTTTGCAAATTCTGATACCAGATAAGGATCTTCGCTATAGCATTCTTCACTTCTCCCCCACCTTGGATCACGTAAAACATCAAGCAGGGAAACTAAGGCCAGATTCACACCCAATGATTTCAGCTGTTCCCCACACACCTCATACGCCCGCTCCAATAGCTTGGGATGAAAACTCGCTCCGGAACACAGATTGACCGGTAACAGATATCCGTCTAAGGCCTGATGCCCGTGAGGACATTCACTGGAAAGAAGCATGGGGATACCCAGCCTCGAATGCTCAATAACATATTTCTGAACCATATTATAAGCTTTTATAGCTAGATTACCGTATAACCCATTCTCATAATCCCTTCCTGACCAGGGATCTGCCCTGAATAATCCATATAATACACCTAACCCGCTGTACTTACCTACTTCTTCTTTGAATTCATCCGACAGCAGGATCTCGTCTCCATGACGCTCATATATTGAAAACCCATACAATCTTTGATTTAATTGTCCGATTTTTTCTTTCAGAGTCATAAATGATATTAAATTCTCTGCCCGCTCCCGGGCAGAGAATTTGCTATTCTTATAAACTTCAGGCATAGAAATCTCCATTCTACTGATACTCCTCAAATTTAGGTACCAGCACAAATTAGCCCAGTGAATTGTTCTTATAATTCACCTCGTGAAATTATCTTGATATTTCAAACTAAACACATTCCGCCGCTTCGTAGAATAACTTATTCCCGGTAAAACAAGGTGTGAGTGCCATTGCACAAATATCGTAGTTCTTTCCAAAAATTCCAGTACTTCCGAAACTCTCTAATTACAGTTCTTTTGGAGTTCTTTCACACTTGCCGCTCATGATGCTTCTTTGCAGTATCTCTGATACCTGGAAGAACAAGATGTGAATATCATTGCACGAACACCTTAGTTCTTCCCAAGAATTCCGATCCTTTGGGAATTCTTTAATTCCGGTTTTATGGGAATTCTTTAATTCCGGTTCTTTGGGAATTCTTTTCACATTACCTTACTTAACTAATTAATTTATTTCCACAGTATCTTATAAGTTTTTATTTCATAGGGTTTCAGCTTCACGTTAAAACCGTTTAATGCGGTTTCTACCTGTGCAATGGTCTCCTCTAACAGATTACATTCGTAGATACGGATGCCCTCCGACACATTACCGAGTGTGACAAATGCTTTCGTCGCTGCATTCTCGCACTCATACATACGGATGATCAAGCCGCTGCCATCTTCTGCCTGCTTAATTGTTTCAAGAACAATATTATTCTTATCGATACTTGCTAAGGAGAATTGATTACCTGGAACACCTCCGGCAACCTTATAAACAGGCTGATTTAATTTAGCCGCCTCCTGCACTGTTTTGCCGTAGCGCCAGCCCTCAGCATGGGGATAAATTGCATAAGTAAAGAAGTGTTCTTCCTGATCCGTCGTGGGGTTTGGCTCAGTACCTGATTTTACCAGGGTTAAGGCCATACAGCCATCCTTAACGGAATGACCGTATTTACAATCATTTAAAAGGCTTACCCCATAATGACCTTCCGACAGATCCATCCACTTCTGTCCGCAGCTTTCAAATCTGGCAACATCCCAACTGGTATTCGAATGAACCTTTCTTGTGACATTACCGAACTGGATATCAAAGGTTGCCTCGTCCGAATGAATATCTACCGGAAAATGCACCTTAAGAAGATGCTGATGTTCCTTCCAGTCCACATAGGTTTGAAAATCAATTCTTCTGCTATCTGCATAGAAGTATATCTTCTGCTTTATGATTGAGTTACTGATTTTACGGTCAATCTCAAGTGTGGCACGTACGGCACCAAGCTCCGTCCACTCCATCCGGGAGACATCGGTAACATCCCATGCTTTTTCTGTATAATAGATATCAATATCCCAATTATCATAATAAATTGGTTTATCCTCATACATACGAAGTAGATTAGCTTTTCCCTCTTTCTGTATTATTTCCCGGTCATTCTCTTTATCATAGATTGAGGTAATCATACCCTGTTCATCAAAATGAATCAGGTAAAATGGTGTAGTCAAGCAATTACCCTTCCATGTAAATGAGCTCTCCACTCTTTTCTCCATAATTTCGAAGGTTTCAAAAGTCTTGTAGCCCTTTGCCGGAATTCCTCTTACGTATGCCACTGCACCCTCCGCTGTATTCTGAACGGGATAAACAACTCCATTTTCATCCTTTAATGCAGCAGCCGTACAGTCCCCGAGTTTGACGATATCATCCCGTACAAATCCCAGTGTATTAAAGAAAGTTATGCCATTACCTTGTCCTGTTAATACCTTCAGCCGTTCCTCTATGATACGCTCCGCATTATCCTTAAGCTCTTCATATTCCTGTCTGGTCACCTCATAAACCTGCTTTATGGAGGAACCGGGAAGGATGTCATGGAATTGGTTTAGCAATACTTTTTTCCACATGCGCTCAAGCTCTGACGCCGGGTAATCCACTTTATCAAGGGACAGCACTGATAAAAGCTCCAGATCCATCAGCAGGAGCTCACTTTTCCGGTTGGATCGTTTATTTCTGGCCATGGAGGTGTAGGTACCTCTATGATATTCAAAATAAAGCTCACCCTCCCAGACCGGAAGCCTTTTATGATTATGAACCCGTCTTTCCAACTCGCTAAAATACGTACCTGCAAATTCCTGGCGTACCTTCGGAATCCCCTTGATGCCCTTTTCCATACGGAGTGAGTTCTCCAGCATCTCTCTGGTCGGACCCCCTCCTCCATCTCCATAACCATAAGAGATTAAGATATCATTATTGATCTCCTTATTCTGATAACGATTCCAGCCTCCCATGATCGCATCAGGATGCAGCATTCCGTTATATGTAGTAAAGAATTCCTCTTCTCTCTGGCCTACTCCCAAGGTGGTAATCAGATGTGTCAATACCTTGGTTCCATCAATGCCCTTCCACTCAAAAGTGTCATAAGGAATCTTGTTAAACTGGTTCCAGGCTAATTTAGTAGTCATAAAATAATCAATTCCGCATTGCTTCATAATCTGCGGAAGCGCTCCGGAGTAACCAAACACATCCGGAAGCCAAAGTATCTTATTATCCACTCCGAACTCTTCCCGGAAAAAGCGTTTCCCATGCAGGAATTGGCGAATCAGGGATTCACCGGAGGTTAAGTTACAATCCGCTTCAACCCACATACCACCTTCGGGTTCCCAGCGACCTTCCTTCACTCTCTCCTGTAATCTGGCATACAGCTCCGGGTACCGTTCTTTCAGAAAATAATACAGCTGTGGCTGGCTGGACATGAATTTATAATTCGGATATTCCTCCATTAATTTCAGCACGGTCGCAAAGCTTCTTCCTACCTTTTCCCTTGTCTGCTCCACCGTCCACCACCAGGCAACATCAATATGGGTATGGCCAATGCAGGTAGCAATCACATCCTTAAAGCCCGCCATTTCCTCATACAATGCCTTCTGCAGGTACCGGTCTGCCTGCTCCAGAGAAGCATAAAAGTCCTCAGAATAAGGTGTTCTTAAGTCCAGCAGATTAATCGCCTGATTCAGCACCGCCTCCATATCCCGGCGTACCTTATCATCCTGCTCCATTCTTGAAAATGCACTAAGCGGTACACTTAGATCATAATAAAGTTTTTCTATTCGTGGATCAATTTCCAGCAGCTGTACAATCAGATTAAATTCCGAATGCAGGATTCCTGTATAAGATTGAAGCTCCACCACATAGTTCTGTCCCTCCACAGCATCCCTGGTAAGTAATACCTTCCTGTGGTTCATATCAATTCCCTGAGTCGCAATGGAATTAACAAACAATAAAAACTGAGGATTTTTACCGTCATCCCATTCTTCAATCTGTGTCTTAATATTCAACCACATACTTTTCCCATGGAAAGAGGAAGGTACCTGAAAGCTTGCCCGGAACCAGTAATGTTCATCCGGCCCATACCAATGCATCGTTTTACTGTCAAATGCTTTCCATTCCTCCGTAGCTTCATCAGCATCCCGGGGATAGATATAATTTCCCTTCTTATAAGACCAATATTCAATCGGATCGGATTGAACAACAGCCAATCTTTTTAGTTCCTCACAGATGACTTTAATCCTTTTGTCTAAAAAGACCATATGATTCCTCCAATGCAGCTTAATATTTTATATAGCTTAGGCAATATTATTCCCAAACGAATCAAAGTGCTGTATAAGCTGAATTTCCTTCCTAAAGTGGATTTTCCTTTGTGAACTTTATCAGCTCATCAACCGTCGTAAATGCCAGTCCGGTTACCGTATCGGCACACCCATAATAGATTGCAATTCTTCCGGTCTCAGAATCAGACAGGGCAGCACAGGGAAACACCACATTCGGTACATCACCGACACATTCATAATATTCATAGGGAGCCATAATATAATATTTCGAACGATATTTCACCTTCCAGGGCTGATCGATATCCAAAATTGCACAACCCATCCGATAAACAAAGCTGTTACAGGTGGTTATAACCCCGTGG
>DATMUM010000264.1:0-6488 GCA_035564175.1 Mobilitalea sp. | reverse complement strand
CCCGCCGGTCCAGAGTGTTTTTTCATTGAATACAATGATCTCCTTCTCTACACCACCATTGATGGTGGTGCCCATATAACCATTACCAATCGGCAGATAATTATCGGCCCACTTTGCGCCAGGCTCGTCATACCATAGAGTAAGCTCCTTCGAAAGCTTGCTGTTCTCAGTTGCGGAGGTTTCTGCTTCAATCACCGTTTCCTTTGTCGTTTGTTCGAATGTCGTTGCCATTAATGTCCCAATCATAATTATACTTAATTGAACCCCTTTTCTTAGTAAATTATTTCCTCTCATAATATTTCCCCCATCATACAGTTTACCTGATGCTTCACCCTGTTATAGGATCTATGAAATGCGCATGAATGAAGCATTTCGTTTACTAATTATACTATACGAGGGAATTTTATGCAATTGGCGATATCCAAAGTCTATTTCTGTCCATCCCAAAGTATGTCCATGATCGTGGTATTGGTATCCTTCCATTCTCTTTCGCTTTTGAATGGTTGAATTACCAGTCCTCCCATTCTAATAAGAAGCCGCTATGTCCGATGTATGTAATCTCCGCAATAATAACCTCCGATTTCCTATATTATTTTTCCATCTTTTCATTTATAATACTATATCACATAATGAAGCTTCTGTATTGCATTACTTTTATTCCCACGAACCTTCATTTCCATCTTGCCAAATATCTTAATTTCGTAATATAAACCTAGAATATTTGGTGTATTTTTTCACGCATAATGATACTAAACTATATCCATGCTACTATGTTGACAGTATTTCCATTTTTCATATAGAGGAGATCGTATTAATGCCAAAATCTGCAATACATTTTATAAAGCCAAAGATACGGCAGCAGATTATTTTAATCTGTATGCTTTCTACATTTATACCTCTTTTTATCGTAGGTTTATTTTCAATCATACAGGCAAGGAAACAGATGTCAGAGCAGTATGAATTTCAGGTTACTACTGAAGCCCTGCGCATCAATTCTACCTTATTCGATATCACAACATCCTTATATACTTCTTGTGATAACCTGTTAAACAGCAGTTATCTTCGTCAGCTTCTTGGCTCTGATTTCAGTGATCCCGGGGATGTCCAAAATTATGATTTGGTCTCTAATTCATTAAAAACGATGCATTCGACCACTGCTGCGATCGCATCTGTAATGATATATACAAATAATCCAAATATTCCAAGCAATTCTTATGTTGTCTCAGTGACAGATAATTATGCCAGTCAGCCTTGGAATGGACAGATTCAAGGCCGAGTGCTTAACAACTGGCAGTGTCTTACCGGCAAAGACAGCTGGCACAATAATGTATATGAGCTTTCTATCATTCGTCAGATTGGTATTAGTTCCTTACATTATTCTGCATATCTGGTACTTAGTATTGACGCTAATTATATAAAAAACCGAATGCTTGGCAGCGAATATCTGGTTATGGCTTCTGTTGATAATGGGCCTACCTTCTATTCCTCGGATAAAAACTGGCTGCAAAAACACATCCCCTTCCCATCAGACTTTGATAATAATTATTATAAATATACCGGACCCCTTATCATCAATGATAAAAAGCAATTAACCAATATCGTTACATTTCTTCCATATAAAACCTACAATAAATTTTATATTTGTGTATCAGATCCCAATGCTTACTCGAATCTGAATCGCATAACCTTGATTTATATCATTATACTTATTACGGCTACTCTGTTTCCAATTCTATTGACCCTTTTATTCTCATCTTATTTCAATACGAGGGTACAGACGTTAAAAAATACGATGCACAAGGTTAGTCTCGGTGATTATAACATCATGAAGATGTTTAAGGGTGACGATGAATTAACTGAGATTTTCAAAGATCTTAATGCTACGGTGGAAAAGATTTCGGAAAATGAAGCACGATTCTATCAGTCTCAAATTGTGGAACAACAATTAATCAATAACCAGCAGCAAATGGAATTTAAGATGCTTGCCAGCCAGATAAATCCTCATTTTCTATACAATACCCTGGAAACGATTCGAATGCAGGCTTTGGCTACGGGAAATATGGATGTCGTAACATCAATAAAGCTTCTCGGTAAGACCATGCATTATGTCTTAGAAAACACTGGGACAGACTCGACAACTCTGGATAAAGAAATTGAATATATTGAGGCATACCTATCCATTCAAAAGCTTCGCTTTGGTGACAGAATTAATTATAGTATCCATTATCCTGCCGGTATGGCGCTGAATAAATTCAAAATCCTGCCGTTATTATTACAGCCCATTGTAGAGAATGCCGTAATTCATGGATTGGAGCGTACGAAACTGAATGGTAATATAGTGATTAATATCACAAATAAAGCAAACAATATTCTTATTATTGATATATCGGACAACGGCCGTGGAATGAATGCAGAAAAACTGGAGGAAATTAACCAAAGAATTAATTCTGCATCTCTTGACTCAACTGCCAGCATCGGCTTATATAATATCAATCATCGAATAAAGTTGCTCTACGGGGCTGAATATGGTATATCCTTTACCAGTCAGCAAAATGAGGGAACAACAGTAACCCTTACTATCCCTGCTATCTTAGCTAAGGAGGCATAAGATTATGGAATACACATTACTAGATGTTTTAATCGTGGATGATGAGGCAATCGTAAGGGAAGGTCTCAAGTATGTTATCGACTGGAATGCTCTGGGCTTCTGTATCTGCGGTGATGCATCAACCGGGGAAGAAGCAATCGAAAAAATTAAAAAGTTTAATCCGGATCTCGTACTTCTCGATATCCGTATGCCTAATATGGACGGTACGGAATTGATTGAAAAAGTAAAAAACTTCGGATACACAGGAGATTTTATTATATTAAGCGGACATTCCGATTTCAAATATGCACAGACTGCGCTGCATTATGGAGTTTCCTTTTATCTTACCAAGCCCATCGACGAAGAGGCTTTGGCAAAAGCGGTAGTTTCCGTTAAGGAACGTATTCTAAAAAGCCGTGAGAAGGAGAAATCGCTGAATCAATATCTGTTGAAAGCAAAGTCCACTGTTTTAAGAGATTTATTATCAGGAACGGAACCGAATGATTCCATTAACTATCTTGAAATGGGGTTATATGCTCCGATTTACGAGGTGGTTATCTATGAGAGCTATAATCCCTTTTTCACCTCCTATAGCTTTGCCGATCTACTTAAAGTAACGAATCAGGGAAATAACTCCTTTGAGCACATAACCCTGAATAATCAGGAAATTATCATACTTAAGGGCGACTATTCATTGAACCGCTTCAATGCTTGCCTGTCCTATATTAAAAATGGTGCACAGAAGGGCTCACCTCTGGATTCTGTTTTCTTAACTTATGGAAGAACGGTCTCCAATCTGGCTGATATAAAATACTCCTATCAGGATTGCAGGTTGTTGATGCAACGTCGCTTCTTCTGTGATGAAAATCAGCATGTTTTGTCATATGAGACCTTACCTGAAATATCCTCTTATCAATCGATTGTCAGTGTTGAAAAATCACAGTATTACAGCGACAATCTGGTAAATTATATTGAGACCAAAAACAAACGGATGATTACCGACCTGCTGAAGGATTTAAGAAACTCTTTGTATACCGGCGGTGATGATGTTATTACGATTAAACGTTTCCTGGTAGATATCTTTCTACAGACGAAGCAGGCTATCATGCATAAATACAACCATATTAACATTCCCTTTGCACATAACTCGGTAATTATTGAATTGATTGAAAGTAAATATTATCTCTATGAAATTGTCCAGTATTTTTCCGAGCAGTTTGAAATGATTATCCGCGCAATCGGAAGTACCTCAAGCGAATATATTTTTGATGATATCCTGTATTATATTGAGCATAACTATTCTGCTCCGCTCAAGCTGGAATCAATCGCTTCGCTATTTGGTTATAACAGCTCCTATCTTGGCAAGCTGTTTGCTCAGAAAATGAACCAAAACTTTAACTCCTATCTGGATGAAGTCAGAATTAAGTATTCGGTAGAGCTGCTTGATAATACCGATCTTAAGGTATATGAAATTGCAGCAAAAGTGGGCTATAGTAATGTTAATTATTTTCATCACAAATTCCGCAAAATAAAAGGTATGAGCCCAGTGGAATACAGAAAAGGTGTTTAGCCGCATTGTCAACACTTATTAGAAAAGGTGACCAGTATTAATTCGGTCGCCTTTTCTGATTAATTCATGTTGCTGCGATAATTGCATCCTTCAGCCTCGGTCGGTACCAGCTCACTGGAGTAAGTAAACGAATTAAAAGAATTACCAAGATTCCAACCGGTGGTCTGCCAATATATAAGAAAAGCCCAGCATATCTATGCTAAGCCGGGCTCTCCTCATCTATCAATATTACTTATTAGTTGTTAAATACTGCTTAATTGCTGCATATCTGTCTTCGCAGTTTTTCTTATCTACTGCAAATACCTGATCATAGCCTAAACCTTTTACAGTATCCTGCATATCCTTCAGAAGCTTATTAAATTCTGCTGTGTCTTTTGCAAATACCATCTGCCAGGAATCTGTAACGATGATCTGCTTACACTGCTCTTTAATTGTACTAATATCTGTAGTATATTCCTGAGCTGTGAAAGGTACACCTGGAATTACTGCTAACAGGTTCTTATCCTTGAAATATTCAATACCTGTCAGGTAGCCGCCATTATGATCAGACCAGTCTTTGGAAAGAGTCGTCTGGGTTAATGTCGCATAATCTGCCCATCTTGCATAATTATAATTCATTCCTGTTGTCGGATCTACTTCAGTAATACCTACAGCATTGTAGTTAAGAGCTGAGATACCATCTTTCCAAGTACCAGTACCCCATTCTGTAGGAACCTGTAAGTTAGGATCTATATCAATAAATGCTTTCTTACCGAAATCAGTAAGAACAGGTTTGCCATCCTTCATTTCCCAAGTCAGACCTTCAGGACCGCATTTACCGCCAGTCTGTGTTGCTGACATCTCAATACCTTCCGGTGAATATAACCAGTCAATAAAGTCAGCTAATCTCTGAGGATCCTTAGCCTTGCTGCCGATCATGATCGTAAAGGTATTAGATCCTAAAGGAGTGTTACCCCAGCTTACATATTTTCCATCCTGAATTGTAGCAGAAGCAAAGCCTTTTCCTGCTGCAGTATTATCCTTCGTATTATATACACCTGCACCTAACCAAGGCCATAAGGAATATAATACGGCACCATCGGTATATTTAGCGGAAAGTGTATCAAAATTCTGTGTTGTGGATTCAGGATCAACTAATCCCATCTGGTTAGCATTGAATAAGAATTTTAAAGCTCTTACATATTGGGAATTACTATCGACAACGCTCTGGATGTCTGTTCCAGCTACATCATATAACGCAAATCCCTGGAGGTTATATCCATATAATGACGGTAATGCTCCAGCATTCTGCATTACATCTCCATCCCAGTCTTTAAATAAAGAGAATGCATATACTTTCTTTCCAGATGCGCTTGTTCCTGCGGCATCCTGCATCTTCTTCATAACCGTTAATAAATCTTCAAGAGTTTTAATCTCCGGATATCCAATCTGCTTGTATAAATCCCAACGGAGACTTGGTGCATTTGTAGGATCTGTTGCTTCAGTGGGTTCTGTAGCTGATAATAAGGAAGTCTGGCTCGGAACTGCCCAAAGTCCATTTGTTTCAGAAAGTGCACTTGTATTCTTGATAGCAGCCATACGATCCTGAAGATTCTTTTCATTCGTAATGTACGGTGTTAAATCAGAAACCAGATTAGCTGTTACCAAATCCTTTAATCTGCCCTGATCAGCATTGGTGAGAATTAAATCACCTAAGTTACCGTTTGCAGAACGGGTCTGATACAGAGTATCACCACCACCTGCAACATTTGGTGCGATAATGTTAAGTTCCATATTGAACTTGTCCTTAACAACTTTTGCAAACCAACCTGACTGAATTCCCTGGAAGTTTGCCTGACTGTCAAAAACATCAACTGTAATGAAATCTTTATATTTACTACCACTGGTAGTCTGAGTCGTACCGCCGGGCGTTACAGTAGCTGTATTGCCAGTGTTATTGGTAGTAGTCTTACCACATCCACCTAGCATTGTTGCCAGCATAGCTACACTCAAAATTACGCTTAATGCTTTTGTTCTAAAAATACTTTTTTTCAATCGTAAATCCTCCTTTTCTCCATTTTTTGTTAAATTTTTTATATAAACTATAAAAAATTTCGTAATTAACCCTTTACTGCTCCGATCATAATACCTTTTACGAAATACTTCTGGAACATCGGGTAAATAAATAATATCGGTAAAACAACAATTACGGATATTGTCATTCGAATTGAAGTTGGAGTCTGCATTGTTACTAAGCTGGCTACTGCTGAAATATTACCGGATGATTTGACCAGTGATGCCAGTGAGCTAGCCTGATTGATATAGGTATACAGTAAGTACTGTAACGAATAA
>DATMUM010000263.1:0-26776 GCA_035564175.1 Mobilitalea sp. | reverse complement strand
AGCATGATTTTTCCTGTGTATGTTATATAACTCTGGTGACGTGGATCAGTTATTCGCCCAAACCTATTGAATAACTCAGGATAAAACCTCCTCTGTACTTCATTACATGCTTCAATTGGATTCTTTTAAAGGGCTCTTTTTACCCTAATTTCTTCTCTACCCATAATCATCATACCTCTATGCGAAAAGTTTTTCTTTTATTATAATTCTTTTTCACAGAAAGGCATGTATTTAATGGTAAATTAGTGCGAATTATTTTTACCTTTCAAAGCTGAATAACGGTTACACAGAACATTTATGTATGGGTAAACGGTTATTGGACTTTTTTTATCATTTTTTCAAATATCGAACAAGTGATTCAATCATATTCTTAGCATCAAAGACGAAAGGAGAAACAAACAAATTGAGTTTTGTTAATTTAAATTAACAAAACAAAATGAGTTGAAGGATGGAAGAAACATCCTTGTACTTAAAATTATCTCAAAAGGAGATTTCACCATGCGACTCCGCCAAAGAAGCATGGTAGGGAATGAAAGAACCCTTTATTAAATTTCTTTCTAGAACACAGAGTGTTTCGTGGCAAAAACAATCGTCCATAAGATTGTATAAATAAGAGTGGGTTGTGCTTAGCTTTAACAGATACCCATTGTTTATGTTTTTATTCACCAAATATGTGAGAAAGGAACGTTATGTCACACAAGAACAAAAAATCTCTAGTTGACCAAGTAAAGCAATCTTTGGACAGTAAGCTTGCGATTGGTCGTTCCAAACATCAGGATAAGCTTTCTGAAAATGAGAGAAAAGAAATTACATCGAATTATATTTATAGCTGGGAGACGTATCGTAGTTATCTGAAGCACGGTTGTTATTTCGTTCTCTGGTGCAAAGAAAATTATCGTTGTAAAACCTTAGAACAGTGTAGAAGCCATGTTGATGAGTGGCTAGAAAGTAGGAAAGCACTCTCTGCAAGTACACAGAAGTTAGAAGCTAGCTCCCTCGCCAAGATCTTTGGATGTTCTACCGCTGAATTTAAAAAAACAGATGAGCGGTTAAGAGCGAATATCAAAAGAAGTCGTGGAACCAAGAAACGGGATGCACATTTTTCTGAAACAAAGAATAAGGAACTGGTAGAATTCTGCCGTGCCACAGGATTGAGACGTGCTGAACTTTCTGCCTTGATGGGAAACTGTCTGAAAGAAGAGGATAGGAAGTATTATATCATCGTCCGTTCCGGTTCTAAAGGTGGGAAATACCGTGAAGTTCCAGTAATAGGGCATATTGATTTGGTAGTCCGGAAAATGAATGAGTCAGGGGATAAAAAGGTCTGGGATAAGATACATAATGCAGCGGATATTCATTCTTATCGTGGTGATTATGCAACCGCTATTTATCTTGCGAATGCAAGACCGCTTGACCAGATACCGAAATATGACCGCTATTATTGCCGGAAAGATAAGAAAGGCGTCTGGTATGACAAAGAAGCGATGAAACTCACATCAAAGACACTTGGGCATAACAGAATCAGCGTGATTGCCGAACATTACCTAAATAATTCCTTGTTTTCAAAATAATCTTGCATATTAAAAGTGAGGCATAGAAACAAAAATAACAAACAAAATTTTAAAAATCATAACAAACAAAAATGCCATCTTATTCTAAAGCGAGGCATTTTTATGAAACAAATCAATCTGGAAGAGAAAAAACTTTTGCAAGAATACTTTACCTGCGGTACAATGAAGTCGGATGAGCTGGAAAGTATAGTGAAAGAAATGAAGAAAGAAAAAGTATTACAGAAGCATCCATATCAGATAACGCCACCAGTTAAGGATGGGGGACGCTGGATGACCTATATCCAAGATACAGAGGTGAATAAGAGGGTTAAAATAACTTCCTACACCGAGGATGGGATATATCAGAAACTATACAAGATTTATTTTCCGGTAAAGAAAGAAACCTTGGAAATTCTGTATCCGCTATGGGTAGAGAAACGTAAGGGAATGAATTTGAGTAGCAGGACGATTCAAAGAAACCGCAATCATTGGGAGAAGTATTACAATAATACAAAAATCGTCAGAAAATCTATCGACAGAATCACAGTTGAGGATATCGAAGATTTCTTTCACAGTTGTATCAGTGATTATGATATGACTAAAAAAGATTTGGATAATATGAAGCTGATTTTCAAGGATTTAATGAAGTATGCGAAGAAGAAAGGCTTGATTTTATCCAATCCGTATGATGATATCGAAATCAAGGTGAATGGTTGTAAACCGCCGAATAACCCCAAGGATGAAAGCAGGGTCTATCTCCCAGAGGAAAAGGAGAAGCTTTTTCGTCAGCTGAACAAGCGGTTAATGCAGATGCCATACGAAACCGATTCCTATGTGGTATTTCTTCTCTTTAAGCTTGGTCTCAGGATTGGTGAGGCAGTTGCACTTAAATGGTCAGATATTGATTGGGAAACCCGAGAAATACATATCCATCGGATGGAAAGCCTTGTTGAGGATGAGAATGGGAAACTCAAAGTGACTATCTGTGAGTACACCAAGAAGAAAAGTCCAGCCGGAGACCGGTATCTCCCTTTAAGCGATTATGAAATTAATCTGTTTCAGACGGTTAAGGGTATTAATGAGGAAGCAGGCTATTCAGACGGGGATTTTATATTCTGCGATAAAGTGGGTAGAACCAAGATTCGTGAGGTCGATAACTGCATCCGTGCGCAGTGCGTGCGTGCAGGAATTGAAGTAAAATCAGCCCATGATATTCGTAGAACAGTAGCATCTGAAATGAGAAGAAAAAAAGTGGAAATCGAAGACATACAATGGTATCTTGGTCACAATGATGAAGCTACCACTCGTACCTACATACTGAATAACCAAGGAAAGCAGAAGACATCAAAACAAATTGTAAACGCTCTTTCAGAGATGAATGGAAGCGACGTACTCATGGGTACTCAAAACTCCAGAAATGAAAAATCGCCAGAAGCCTTTTAAATAAAGAACTTCTGACGAATTAAGTTAAGCGCGAGACGGGATTCGAACCCGCGACCCTCGCCTTGGCAAGGCGATAAAGGGTGATGGTTATGATAGGATAAACACGGGAAATTATTGATTTTACGATGTTTTGTGTGGTTTACTTGCTGGAATTTGTATCATAAAATATCATGAAAAAATAAATTCACTTTGACAAAACTTTGATAAAAAGTAAAATTAGAAAACAATATATTATGCGAAATGAAATGATTTTTGATCAGGTGATAACGGAGTTTTATTCCGGGATTTTTTTAGTTACCGAAGATTACTCTGATACCTGAAAATTTATATGATTAATATTAGCATACTTCTCGGCATAAGAACCAGATGAACCAAGAATGACTAATTCTTTATTACAATGCAATAAAGAATTACTTCCTATGGTGGTAACAGATGATGGAATTTTTATGCTTTTTAGATTGCTACAAGAGAGAAAGGCATTCTCCCCAATTTTAATAACCGAATTCTGCAGTATAACTCCTGTTAGATTGCCATTACGACAAAATGCATTATCAGCAATACTTGTAACTGTTTCTGGGATAGTTACTTTTCCTTTACATTTTGTTCCATCAATTATGATATGGTTTATTATTACCAAAGCATTTTTTCCTTGTTCAGTCTTTAACCATGGAGTTTTCCAAAATGAGCCAGCCCCAAAAGAACTTACTGATTTCGGAATTACAATATCTGCCAAGCCTATGCAATTTTCAAAAGCATAAGCTCCAATTGATGTTACTGATTCTGGGATTGATATTTTTGCCATGCTACTACACCCAGCAAATGCCCATTTTTCTATTTTAGTTAATTTATTTGGTAACTTTATCTTAGTAAGTTTCGTGTTATTCATGAAAAGACCCTCGTTAATAATTGTAACAGAATTTGGAATGCTAATACTTTCGAGATTGTTACATTCGCTAAAGGCAAATCTTCCTATACTGCTAACAGTATTTGGCAGTACTATTTGTGTGAGTTTTTTATCGTTGCTAAGTAAATAATCACTGATACTAGTGATTGAATCTGGAATATCAATACTCTTTAGATTACTGCATTCGCTGAATGCATATTCACCTATGTAAATTATCGAATCTGGAATAGTTATACTATTAATCCCTGTCCCATAAAAAGCATACTGACCGATTGCAGTTACTGAATTTGGAATCTTAATAGATGATAAGGTCGTACATCCATTAAACAAATTATCGCTTATGGCTGTTATTTTATCTGGCAGTACAATCCTCTGTAAATTAACACAACCACTAAAAGCTCCATCCCCTATGCTACTTATCTTTTTTGGAAGAGTTAAACTAGTTAAACTCTGGCACGTGGAAAAAGCATTTCCTTCAATACTGACTAATGTATCTGGAAGAGTTACATTCTTTAAGTTGATACAGCCTTGAAACGCCGAAATACTAATCTTATCTATTTTGGATGGGATCTTCACACCGGTAATACCTTTACAATTGAAAAAAGCTTTATCCGAGATTTTTATAACCGTATTTGGAATTGATATATTTCCTTTGCAGTTCCTTCCATCAATTAGGATGTTATTAATAATAACGAGAGAATTATTCTTTCTCTGGGTATCTAACCAGGGGGTCTGAACAAAAACGTCACCGTCAATATCAGTTAAAGATTTAGGAATATTAATTGTAATTAAACCAGTTTTATAAAAAGCGGCATAGTCTATTGTCTTACACGAATCAGGAATTGATATGCATTTAAGACTGTTACATTCATAAAATGCTTTACGACCAATATTAACTAATGATTTTGGTAGTGTGATATGTTCAAGTCGTGTGCATTTAGCAAATGCTACTTCATTTATAACAGTAATCGAATCTGGCAACACGATTCTATTTAAGTTTTTACAATTGCAGAAAGTTGATGCACTAATCTCAGTTATTGATTTCGAAAGATTAATTTCAACCAAATTAATACAATTATAAAAAGCCCCACTTCCAATACTTTTTACTGAATCCGGGATAGTAATATTCGTTAACGATTTACATCCCCGAAAAGCATTCTCCCCAATACTAGTTATCGTATCCGGAAGTATGACATTACTTTCATTTCCATGATAGGAAATTAATTTCCCATCAATAATATCAAAGTCATTTTCTGCTGCATATGATTCTTTTGATTTAAATAGACTTAAAATCAATATAGATATAAAAATTAATTTTTTAATTAAGTTTTTAGAATTGTATCTAATAATATTATTTTTTGGATTTACCATATGTCCTCCCTGTTTTACACTGATAGCTCCTGTTTAAAGGAAAACCAGACTATTGAGCAAACTAATCCCTGATAGAAATTAATAGGTTGTCCTCAAAAAATAATATACTATTTGGGACAACCTATTAATCTGTAAGGGTGTGTATTTGCACACCATCATGATATGTTGCCAGTAAATACCTTAATGAAAAATATATTAATATACAGTTCCATTTGTCATTGAATCAAAAGCACGTTGATGAGTAGTATACGTATTTGAATCTATCAAATTTGCCTTCTCAGAATAATTAGTCATTTTAAAGGATGCATTGTATGTATAGTCTTCAATAATATTATAAAAATCAGAAAGATTACCAGGAGTATACCCAAGAATATGTCCAATAACTAATTTAGCCATCGCTTGAGCACATGCATCTCTATTTGGATAATCAGAACTTGAATAACTATCTGCATCTGGATGATTGGGAGCGCAGTGATCAATATAAGCTCCAGAACTGGTCACATATGCTTGATGCGCAAATACATCAGTAACCGTATGTAAGGCCATACCATACATAAACAAACGTTTATTTCTATCAGTTAAACTATTACTTCCCAATGCGACAGACCATTGTGTTCCTGCAATTGTTGTTGCAGTTGCAACACCATTTATACTATCATAATCATATGAAGACATATAAGAAGGTTTTGAAGGCATAGTAAATGTATTAGAATTTGTATCGGTCTTTGGATACCCTAGTGCAATGTTAGTAATTAGAATATAGTTTGCCATATAGTTAGGATAATAATTTACACCATTATATGTACATAGAAAACCGTATCCATGCCATTGCGGATGTGGCCCCATATCTTTTAAAGTTGTATAAATATCATTTGCTTCTGCTCCTAATTTTACTACTTCCAAAGCGCCCGGTGATAAAGTGCCTAATCCGGCATAAAATTGATGTCTTGTTGTTGCCCACGATCCTTCAACATAATCTACATTGTCGAAAACTATTATATTATTTGTGTTATTTAACAATATATTGTTTTCTACTGACTCATCAATAGCAGATTGTAATGTGGAGGAAGTATTAGCATACACACCTTTAAATTTATCGTATTGGTTTAAGGCATTTTCCAAATCAATTAGACCATATCCGTATTCAATGCTATCACCGTATTCATTTGCTGAAAAGTCAAGTAATTTACGAATAAAGTCACTGTTACATGATAAATCCTTTTGCCATAAGACCGAAGCAACACCAACAACATGAGGAGCAGCCATACTAGTTCCACATGATACAGAAACTCCACCAAAATCTCCTGTTGAAACTATATCTTCACCTGGAGCAACCAATTCCAATTTTTCACCTGTTGCGCTAAAATCACTATGATCACCCTTAGAATCTACTGATCCAACAGCAATTACCTCGTCATATGCTGCAGGATACTCAATATTGCCATTATTACCTGCTGCAGCTATAATTAAAATTCCTGCATTATAAGCATCTTGAATAGCTATATGTAAAGCTTCAGAATTAGTTGAAGTTCCAAAACTGATATTTAATATATTTACGTTATTATCAATAGCCCAATAAATAGCTTCAATAACACGACTAATAGGCGCAGAATTATTTTCATCCAGAACTCTAGCAGAATATAATTCAACATTAGGATTGATACCTGTAATACCATCATCATTATCCTTTGCAGCGATTATACCAGCAACACTTGTTCCGTGCCCACAACTGTCTTCATAGACAACGGATACATTATCCTCACCAGGTATAAAATTTTTTCTCATATAAACATTAATATCTTCTGTATAATCAATGCCTGAATCAATAAGGGCAACTTTAACTTTGTTAGTAGAAACATTCGTAATAGTGGTCGCTTTGATAGTTTGCATATTCCATTCTTTATCGGATTCTTTAAACGAACGTTTTTCAACAGTTTTATTATGTTTAATTTTTTGAATGGTCGTCTTTGAACTATTACTACTCCCATATACAATACCATCTTTTTCAACAATTAATGCTTTTCCACTATTTAGTAATCGTTTTGCTTCTGTTGAAGTAATATTATATGTATCCACATTATGCTTTTTTCCATCTTCAGTAATTACAATGTATTGATTTGTTTCATTTAAATTAACCATTTTAGATATGCTTGCTATCATAATTATAGCAACACATATTATTCCAAGTATAAGTTTGTTCCTTGATTTTTTCACTTCTTTCTTTCTCCTTTACCCTTTATAATGTTTTAATTAGTAAGCAACCACCACTAACAGTATTAGCCCTATTGGGGATGGGTGCATGTCCACCCAATGGGTGGTGTAACAAGCGCTTTTACCATCGTCCTCTTTAAAGAGTTGTTTAATTCCTCCTTGGCTCTTCTTTTGTTGACTCTTCTTGCTACTCTTAAATATACTTCTTTATCACATCTTCTTAATCACCTCCCAAAGCTGAATGTCTTGGTAATTGATGATTTTTTCGCAGAAAAAGATTATCAATTTTAGTATTCAGGCGCTTTCAAAACCCAATTGAATTTACTAATTATATTTAAGTACTTAAACATAGTGAATAAATTTTTATTATGCATCTTGAAAATTCAATATTGTAATAATCTGGTAGACTGAATATAGTAAATATAGTAAATATATTTATTTAGTTATATCGTATAGTGGTATTGAATTAATAATAAATTGGTAAATAATGTATATCATATCATGATATGAACAATTCTGACAAGTGTATTTGGAAAATATTATTAATTACTTTATGAAAGTGATGATTTTTGATATGGATTTTGTCATATTGAACAAAGTCACGTCTCATAGATAAAACCTTTATGGGAATTACCGTTACAATCGGGGCTTAACTGATATCAATCATTGACTTGTGATCAGTAACCATTTCTAATTCTCAGCAAATATTACTGTAGTATGACAATAAAGCTTGTTTAAGATGCAAAAAACTTATGATTTAGAAATCACCTCATCAATCAAATCAGTCTTTAAAAATTTCAACAGATTTTATCCATTTTAAAATATTAGCGAGCCGCAAAATAGGTTGATTTAACATGCATTATAGACAGACAACAAATTATGGGCAAACGTATTCAGTACTTTTTGAAAATGCGATAACAGTTTCTGATATTGTATACACCTTCCTAACATAGAAATTTTATATTTCAGATACCCTCTGACCTGTTTCGTGGCGACTTGATATTTTAAACGGAGTATTATTGTATAATTATTAAAATGATATAAAAAATGATTTAATTATAAAAATTCTGACATGCTATGAAAATGTAATAGCATTCACCCTAAATGCTATGAAGAATTAATAGCAAGTGGCAAAATGCTATGAAAAAGTCATAGCATGAATGTATTTTAACATGAGGTGGGTTTGATTTTTCTGAAGGAGTGCTATGAAAAAATAGCAGCATTTCGATACTTTGCTATGAAAAGTTAATAGCACTAAGGTAAAATGCTATGAAAAAGTAATAGCATTGCGTAAAATGAAGGGGTTTTAGGGGATACCCCCTAACCAGTGGCATGAGACGGCTCTCATGCGTATCTGGCAAAGTCCTCATTAAATATCTTTAATTCATTTTGTACAGGACGTAAGAAGAATAAGAGAGAGCAAATCGGTCATGTCACAGCTGTACATTTGTTAGGATTATGCATCGTGGCTTATAAATAATCAATTTGTTTTGACGGACTAATTGAGTCTGAATCTTGTAAAAAGACAGAATAGAAATATAAAACAGGTAAAGAGAAGCTATCTATTGTAATTGGATGGAGATTTTCTTTACCTGTTTTTTGCAAATTGATGAAACAGATTGGGCAATAGTCACGGGCTTAAGCAATGTGAAGCAGATACGATTATTTGAGCAACACGTCATAAAATGTCGTGTTGACCCGACTTACAACGCCGTGTTCGGTTGTAATGATATATGGCATAATCGTAGTAATGAAAACGAAAAGTCAGGAGAGTTAATCATTGAACATAAACGAACGGATAACAAAATTGGAGCAGGATAACAGCGAGTTAAGAGCTCGTGTCGATATACTATCAAGAATGGAGCATTATGTAACACCGGCAGAACTTGCTAAGATATTGCATTGCTCAAAAAATCATATCTACATTCAGATTAGATCCGGTTCAATCCAGGCGGTTACGGTTGGAGCTGCAATTCGTATACCAATGTCCCAATTTGAACCCACTAAAACCCCTAGCAAGAAGACAAAGCGAAAACAACAGAATGAGGTTCCCGCAGAAAAGCTTTCCATCCAAGAGATAAGAAACCGGGTATTCGCATAGAACAGAATAGAAGTATACACAAGAAAAACAAGTTACATCCTTGTCTACAAAGGAAAATTATGCTAAGCTACAGATAGCATAATATATTGTTTTTCGCTAATATAGGAGGAATGATATATGAGTATTCAAACAAGAGAATATACAAGTAGAAAAACAGGAAAGACCACAACCAAATATTATGCTGTCGTATTTGATGCCAAGCAAAAGAAAGCAATCTGGTCAAAGCAGAGTTATAAGACAGAGCGTGAGGCAAAGCGCGAGGAAGCCAGAATATTGCGTGATCTGGAGGAACATATTAGGCTGTCCGGTAAAGTTACCTTTCAGGAGGTATCGAAGTCATGGACAGACAGTTCAGTCGAGTATTACGCAAACAGCACCTTTCAAGGTTATCTGTGGTATCTGAGCCGCTATTTACTTCCTGTGTTTGAAGATAAGTATATCGATGAGATTGAGCCGAAGCATTTGCAGACCTTTGTGAATGAATTGAGTAAGCAGTATTCCGCAGAGACGGTCAACAAGAACATCAATATATTGTCGAATATTTTCCAACATGCAGTAACGCTTCAACTAGTCAGAAGCAATCTGATGGAAGGAATTAAGCGTAAGAAGGTAGTAGTGGAAAAGCAGACGACTTGGACAACTAGGCAGATTCAAGATTTCCTGGCATTTGACATGGTGAAGTCATCTCCTTATTATGAGTTGTTCCTTCTGTCATTTCTTACCGGAATGAGACCTTCGGAAGTATGCGGAATAGCTGCTGGTGATTTTTCGGATCAAGGGCTTTTGACACTGAATAGAGGTTATGATCGTTTCGGAGTTGTATCAGATATGAAGACGGCAAAATCACACCGACCGATACAGCTTTCCAAGTCCATAACCGAACTTCTAAAGAACCGGATCGCAAGCCAGAAGCATCAGGCAGAACTGCTGGGAGAAGATTACGAACAGAATGATTTCCTGTTCAAACAGGAAGATGGTTCCCCGGTCAATCCAAATGTCTATTCTAAAGCCTTTAAACGCTGCTTAAGGGCATTCAATCAGCAAGTAGATACCAAGCTTCCGGATATCAGCCTTTACAGCGCAGCAAGACACAGCTTTGGAACCAATCTTATCGTGAATGAAAACATTCCTACGTCTATCGTTAGTTCGATCATGGGCAATTCTGAGAGGGTACTGACAGAACGTTATGTGCATGTGGCAAATTCGGCACAAAGTGTTGCAATCAATCTGTATTCAGACAGGATATTTGCATGAGGAATTATCATAAAAAATTCAAGAACTTTGATAAAAACTTTGATAATTCTCACTTTGACAAAAAAATAAGACCTTCCGAAACTCGGAAAGCCTTGATTTTACTGGATTTGTTGTAAGCGCGAGACGGGATTCGAACCCGCGACCCTCGCCTTGGCAAGGCGATACTCCACCACTGAGCCACTCGCGCATATTTTGTTTTCAACCGATGCAAGAGATATAATATCTTATAAGGAGTACATTTGTCAATACTTTTTAAATATAATTTTATAAAAATAAAGCAAAAATAGAGCAATGAATATCAGTAATCTACAAAACTAGCCAATCGAATATTTTATAGGTAAATGCAAATAATATTTATAATTTTTACAAGGAGGTTATTCTAATGACAAGTAATAATAACTCAAATAGATCCAGTAATACAAGCAGTAAAGCTACTGGAAATGCAGATGTTTCAGAAAATAGTGTGAAAGCTGGTAGTCAAAGTTCGATTGATAGCACCAAAGATTATATCAGCGGTGACTCTACACCGTCATCCTCCAGTCATCAGTTCCCGTGGATTGCAACTGATCCCAAGCATGACAGTAAAAAATCTGCACAAAAACAAAACTCATAGATAAAAGGAGCTTTACACGTGATATGAAATATCTCGGATAAAGCTCCTTTATTATAACTCCAATCTAAATAGCTGTTGATCAATTAAGTAAAAGAAGTCTTCGCCCCAATCAATTAATGGTCAAAGACTTCTTTTATCAATTGAATATGCGTTCTAATTGATTACCATTTCCTGTTTTCTCTCAATAACCCTTAAGAAATTCATTAACCACCTTACCTCTTCGGATGGGCTCGCCGTGGGAAGGGCAGATCCAGTCATAGTTCAGAGCTTTGATCAGTGAAATAGAGCGTCTTATCTCATCCTGATTGTAATTCATGAAGGGAGGCAGAAGAGTAATTTTACCTTTCATAACCCTAAACAGATCACCGGTAAATAGTATATTTCGATATTGGAATATGGTATGACCGGGTGTGTGTCCCGGGGCATGAATCACTTGTATTTCACCAAAGCTCTGACCAGTAGTAAAGCTACCGATAACGGTAGGCTTGGGAAGGCGTACTACATTCTGAATAATTCTCTTTATACCGGGACGGTTCATATCTCCGATGATGTAAGGAATGTCTTCCTTAGAAGCCCAAAGCTGTGCACCAGTAGCATCCTGCAATTTCTTTGCATTTCCGATATGATCTACATCATGGTGCGTCAGCAGTATTTTACGAATGCTGTCGAGTGGTATATTAAGGCTTCTTAGCTCTGCAAGAAGTTTTCTTGATTGACCTGGTAAACCAGTATCGATTAAGATAAGTTCCTCTGCTTTGATTAGAAATACGTGGCTATACTTTGATGCTTCCAGTTGATATACGTTATTTTCTATTCGCATGCTGACACCTCGGTTTATAATTTATATAGCTGCATATGGTGAATATACGGCTGATATCTCTATTCTTATTAATTCTATCATAAGAATGGTAAATTTAATATCATAAATGTTAATTTATTACCATTAGCTTAAGATCGCCTTTATTCTTCTTACACCAGCTGAAGATGCCTCTTCCTTTAAGATGGTGAAATGCCCAAGTTCCCCGGTATTAGAGGCATGCGGACCTCCGCATATCTCTTTCGAGTAATCAGATATCGTATATACCTTGACTCTTTCTCCGTACTTATTATCAAAGACCCCGATTGCTGCGGATTGCTTCGCCTCCTCCAAAGACATCTCTTCCCATTCAACATCAATACTCTTACGGATAGCTTCATTTACGATATCGGATACCTCCTGCAATTCCTCCTGGGTTAATTTGTGGTCATAGGTAAAATCAAAACGCAATCGTTCTGCTGTAATATTGCTTCCTCTTTGATATACCTGATCACCCAGAACTTTGCGAAGCGCTCCGTTCAGAAGGTGGGTAGCAGTATGCAGTTTTGCTGTCTGAATACTGTGATCAGCAAGCCCTCCTTTGAATTTCCCTTCCGCTCCCTGTCTTGATTTTTCCTGATGCTCTTTGAATTTCAGCTCAAATCCGGTAATATCAATGCTGAAGCCGTGTTCATTCGCTAATTCGGTTGTAAATTCGATCGGAAAGCCAAAGGTATCATATAATTTGAAAGTAAGGTCACCATCTAGCAATTGACCTTCTTTGAGTTCAGAGAAATAAATCTCTGCCTTTTTAAGCCCCGTTTCCAGAGTCTTTTCAAATAACTGGTATTCCTTGACAATCTGCTCTAAGATAAAGCTTTGGTTATCCTCGAGCTCCGGATAAACCTCTTTATATTGATGAATGATGACCTGAGCCAGGTCAGTCAGAATATTATCATGAATGCCAAGCTTTCGGATTAATCTTATTGTTCTTCGGATCAGTCTTCGTAAAATATATCCCTGCTCCGTATTGGAGGGTATAATTCTCTTCGGGTCACCCAGAATAAAGGTCATGGCTCTAATGTGTTCACAGATAATACGATAATTCCTTCTATTATCTTCCGTATACGACACGATAGTTAAGTTTTTCAGCTTACCCATGACAGGCAAAAACAACTCAGTATCATATACATTATCTTTACCATTCATGATAGTCAGAATCCGTTCCATACCCATTCCGGTATCTACGTTTTTCTGAAGCAGAGGGGTATAAGAGCCATCTGGCTCTTTGTTATATTGCAGAAAGACATTATTCCATATCTCCACATATTTACCGCAGTGGCAGGAAGGTCCGCAGTCTTTCCCACAGGGTTCCTTGCCCATATCATAGAAAATCTCTGTATCGGAGCCGCAGGGTCCGGTCTGACCAACGGGACCCCACCAATTATCCTCTTTCCCGTAATAAAATACCTGCTGCTGTGATAGCCCCTTTGACTTCCATATCCTGGCTGCCTCATCGTCTCTGGGTATTCCATCTTCACCTTGAAATACGGTGACAGCAAGCCGGTTCACCGGTATATTTAATTTGGTAGTCAGAAAATCATAGCTGAAGGAAATCGACTCCTCTTTAAAATAATCCCCGAGTGACCAATTTCCAAGCATTTCAAAGAAAGTCAGGTGGGTGTCGTCGCCAACCTCATCGATATCGCAGGTTCTGACGCATTTCTGGACATCAACTAGTCGACGGCCCTGCGGATGCTTCTCCCCGAGCAGGTAAGGAACCAGGGGATGCATGCCGGCAGTGGTGAACAGTACAGTAGGATCATTGTCCGGCAGCAGTGACGCAGAGGCGATCTCTTTGTGCCCCCTTTCTTTAAAATATTCAACATACATTCTTCTTAATTCTTGTGCAGTCATAAAGATTCTCCTTTCATTTTGATAAAAAAAAGCCCTAAGCTGAGCAGTCAGCTTAGGGCGAACAATTAAGTCCGTGTTACCACCTAAATTCAAGATAATACAATGCACTCTGTCAGTACGGGGTTTTACCCGATACCGATTTCCCTGTAACGGTGGAAGTTCCGATGAAGTCTACTTAGATTACTGTTCGATTCATAGCTCCGAGACTGCTTCAACGTTACCTTCGTAAAGATTCGCACCAACCATCTTCTCTCTGTGACTCTATTAACGCTTACTACTTCTCTTCATAGCTTTTATTGTGTGAAATTAAAGGTAGAGTATCATGGTTTACTGTATTTGTCAATTGAAAACTTTATATTACTTACTAATGCATTTGCTATATACATATATGGCAACAGGTGTTTGGGGAATAGAGAAGGAATGACAAGTTAATTGTTATTCTTTTTCTGTTGCCCTTATTTCATGAAAACATCTTTTTTATTACTACTTTTACCTGTTCTATGAATACTGCTTCTTATTTTCTCTTATATATTTATTTGATATTAATAAATAAAATAACAAAATTAAGCAATATTGCCTAATTTTTAATAAATTATGGAATTATTTCCTAAAAATTGGTATGATTCGAGTGATGGGGTTATTTAATCTAACAAATGACGGAATGGGGGAATTATATTGCTGTTATTCTATTTGTCCTTAATGGAATCAGAAGGGGACAGAAACACATTTACCAAGTTATATCAAAATTACGAAAATGCAATGTATAACATTGCATATAGCATCTTACATGACAGATATCTTGCAGAAGATGCCGTTAATGATGCTTTTATCAAATTAATTAAATATTTGCCTGATATTAATGTGATTGAGTGTAACAAAACGAAGGCTTTAATCGTTATAATTGTTAAGAGTACTGCGATAGATATTTATCGTAAGCGAAGAAAGCAATATGAATATGAAATAGAAGAGCTGGGAGAAAGTACGGAAGATGAAGAAATGCCGCTCGACCGTGTTATTGCAGATGAGGAATTTCATGAATTAAAGCAAAAGCTGAAAAATCTAAAAAAGGAATACCAGGAAATTATCTTATTAAAGTATGTATACGAATTATCAAACAGTGAAATCAGTAATCTCATGAGTGTTTCTGACAGTGTTGTGCGCCAACATATATGCCGCGCAAAAAAGGCAGTGAAAAAACTAATTGAGGAGAAAGGAAATTAGAACATTGAATACACTTCAAGATATGTTACAATTAGTTACTGAAGAGTTAGAGCAGAATTTATCATCTGAAATAGATAATCAAGCGGTACCCCTGCACCATTTTTCCCGAAGATATCAAAAAAGAAAACAGCATATACTTCGCGTACAATGCAGGGAGCCATTCATCTCAGCTGTTCAATGGAGACTGCTTATTATAGTGATTTCTTTTCTGGCTTTATTGACTTGCGGTATGATCTATGTAAAAAATATATAAGTAAATAAATCAGAAAATATTATGTAAATATAGTAAAAAATTACCAAAACTGAATAAAATATGTCACAACCCCTCCAAAATTTCGTTATATTTAATGAAAAAGTAATTTGGAGGGCTTTTTTTATAGTAAAAATAGCCAAAAGAAGCAATGACGAAATATAAGCCAAAGATTACTACTCTGGAACGTAACAGGAAGCTGAAAGAAAACATATAGCAGATAAACATATATCTGATAAGCATCTATCTATTAGAAAATATATAACTGCGACGCTACTCCTGATGAGATGTAATATAAGATAAATATTGCTTTCAATTAATCCAGGTATTAGCCAAGCTTACTGAAACTTGTAAGGAAAGGAGTGTAATATTGGGGATTACAGCGGTATGAGAGTTATTTACCTGGAGTAATTGCAAGATAAATGGTAATTGTTCAGCTGCATTTGTATACATAGGTTCGTTACAACCCTGCAGCTGAATAGTAACAGTAAATTAGTAAGGAGGGAATAGCATGAAACGAAATGTAAATATCAGATTCAAAAGATGGACAAGGATTATATTAACACCAGTATTGATCCTTGGAATACTTTTTACATCATTGTCATCCTTTAGACTTACTGCAGTAACCGATGAAAGTACGGCAGCGGCAGCAACAACGTCGACGGATACCTACCAAAATCGTTTTCTGGAGTTATGGGGCGAACTTCACGATTCCTCCAATGGATATTTCAGTTCGCAGGGAATTCCTTATCACTCCATTGAAACCTTAATGGTAGAGGCACCGGACTACGGGCATGTGACGACAAGTGAAGCATTTAGCTATTATATGTGGCTGGAGGCAATGTACGGTAAGTTTACCGGCAATTTTTCAAGCTTTCAGACAGCCTGGGATAAGGCAGAGGCATATATTATTCCTACTGCTCTAGACCAGCCGAACAGCAGCATGAGTCAGTATAACGCCAGTAAACCAGCCACCTATGCACCAGAGTGGGAATTACCCAGCTTGTATCCGGCTCAGTTAAATTCCAGTGCCGCCGTAGGAATTGATCCAATTAATAGCGATTTGGTTTCAACCTATGGAACCTCTACGGTATATGGAATGCACTGGTTACTTGATGTAGATAACTGGTATGGCTATGGCAGAAGAGCAGATGGTACAAGTACACCTTCTTATATCAATACCTTCCAACGCGGAAAACAGGAATCAACCTGGGAGACGATACCGCAGCCCTGCTGGGATGCTAAGACCTTCGGTGGTTCGAATGGGTATCTTGATCTCTTTGTTGGTGACAGCAACTATGCATCACAGTTTAAATACACCGATGCACCGGACGCTGACGCACGCGCTGTTCAGGCAACCTATTGGGCTAATGAATGGGCTGACGAATTAGGTATTGATCTTGGAACCTATAATGCTAAAGCAAGTAAGATGGGGGATTATTTAAGATATGCCATGTTTGATAAGTATTTCCGTAAAATAGGATCTCCAAGTGTTGCAGGTACCGGATATGATTCAGCACATTATCTTATGTCCTGGTATTATGCATGGGGCGGCGGAGTAAGCTCCAGCTGGGCATGGAAAATCGGCTGCAGCCATAACCATTTCGGTTACCAAAATCCTATGGCAGCCTGGATCTTATCCACCGACAGTGAATTTAAACCTCTGTCAAAGAATGGTGCAACAGACTGGGCGACGAGTCTTACAAGACAACTGGAATTCTATCAGTGGTTACAATCTGCAGAGGGTGCTATTGCTGGTGGCGCTAGCAATTCATACAATGGCAGATATGAGACCTGGCCCACAGGAACATCCACGTTCTATGGAATGGGCTATGAAGCAAATCCTGTATATGCTGATCCCGGCAGCAATACCTGGTTCGGATTCCAAGCCTGGTCAATGCAGCGTGTAGCTGAATATTATTATAAAACCAACGATTCCAGAGCGAAAAGCTTACTGGATAAATGGGTAGCCTGGGTAAAATCTGTTGTGGTTTTAAATGCGAATGGGACATTTTCAGTACCCAGTAAGATTGACTGGTCAGGTCAGCCTGATACTTGGACAGGCACCTATACCGGTAATAGTAACCTTCATGTTACTGTCGTTAACTCAGGAACAGATCTTGGAGTAACAGCATCTCTTGCCAATGCCTTATTATATTATAGCAAGGCTTCCGGAGATGATGCATCAAGAGTTCTTGCGAAGGAATTACTGGATCGTATGTGGACCTTATACCGGGACGATAAGGGACTTGCAGCTCCGGAAGCGAGGGACGATTATACCCGTTTCTTTGAGCAGGAAGTATATGTACCTTCCGGATGGACCGGAAAGATGCCTAACGCAGATGTAATAAAATCCGGTATCAAATTCCTGGATATCCGCTCAAAGTATTTAAATGATCCGGATTACCAGAAGGTCCTTACTGCTTATAATAACGGAGTATCTCCTGTATTCTATTATCACCGTTTCTGGGCACAATGCGATATTGCTATAGCGAATGGTGTATATTCGATCCTCTATGGTACAGGATCAACTCCAACCGTAACGCCAACCGTAACGCCTACACCATCAGTTACACCAACAATTACTCCTACACCTACGATTACGCCTACACCAACAATTACCCCTACGCCTACGGTAACCCCGATACCGACGATTACCCCTACGCCTACGATTACCCCTACCCCAACGATTACACCGACTCCTACGGTAACCCCGACACCCGGAGCAGGAATTCCGGTAGCAGCAGTAACCACAAGTCAAAGCGGCAATACGGTAAATCAGCAGTATACGATAACAGCGAAGAATGGGACAATAGATTTGTCTAAAGTAAAAATTGTATTTACCGCAACTGGCATGAGCAGTGCTGCTCAGAATGTGTGGTGTGACAACGCTGCCTTGCAGCTGAATGTAGCTCCATGGTATACGAATATTACAAGCAAGGTGAGCGGTGCAATCGCGGATGCAGCTCTGACAGTTACCTTTAATGAAGCGATACAACTTGCAGAAGGAACCGGAACGTGTACGGTGAATATCCGCTTTGCCAAAGCGGACTGGTCGAACTACAGCACTTTAACCAATCCTGTTCTAAAGGTTTATTATAATGGAACACTTGTACAGTAAAATGATATGAAATGGCACTCTGGAATAAATTATATTGATATTGTGAAATGGAGGTATGGGTATGCGTAAGATATTCAGTATATTGTTAATCATATGTCTTTTGGCCACTATCTTTCAATTTCAACCAAAGATTGTACAAGCAGATACAAATTATAATTATGGAGAAGCCTTACAAAAAGCGATTATGTTCTATGAGTTCCAAAGATCCGGGGATCTTCCTGCAGACACAAGGAATAACTGGAGAGGAGATTCCGGCCTTAGCGATGGTTCTGACGTAAGCCTTGATCTTACCGGTGGCTGGTATGATGCAGGCGATCATGTCAAATTCAATCTGCCAATGGCATATTCGGCTGCGATGTTAGCCTGGAGTGTCTATGAATCAAAGGATTCATTAAGGAACAGCGGGCAGTTGGATTACTTACTGGCCAATATCAAATGGGTTACGGATTACTTAATTAAGTGCCATCCGTCAGCAAATGTATTCTATTATCAGGTGGGTTCCGGCAGTGCAGATCATTCCTGGTGGGGACCTGCTGAGGTAATGCAGATGTCCCGTCCATCCTATAAGGTGGATTTATCAAGTCCCGGCTCAGCGGTATCAGCAGAGGCAGCCGCAGCTTTGGCAGCCGCAGCTGTGGTATTCGCGGACTCCAATCCTACTTATTCCGCTACCTGTATATCTCATGCGAAAGAGCTATTTGCTTTTGCTGATAATACGAAGAGTGACAGCGGATATACGGCAGCGAGTGGTTATTACAGCCTTTCCAGCAGCTTCTATGATGAACTCTCCTGGGCTGGCGTATGGTTATATCTTGCCACCAGCGATTCAACCTATCTGACCAAAGCCGAAAGCTATGTAGCTAATTGGGGTAAACAGGGACAATCCACGGATATTGCCTATACCTGGACTCAGAGCTGGGATGATGTTCATTATGGTGCAGCCTTACTGCT
Organism: Mobilitalea sp.; assembly: GCA_035564175.1. Taxonomy (GTDB): domain Bacteria; phylum Bacillota; class Clostridia; order Lachnospirales; family Lachnospiraceae; genus Mobilitalea. The sequence continues at coordinate 7,073 of DATMUM010000263.1, read as the reverse complement.
TGCCAAAGTAACCGGCAAGTCTGTCTATAAATCCTTCCTGGAAATGTATCTGGATTACTGGACAACGGGATATAACGGCAGCCGTATCACCTATACATCAAAGGGACTGGCATGGCTGGATACCTGGGGATCCTTAAGATATGCCACAACAACGGCATTTCTGGCAAGTGTCTATGCTGACTGGTCGGGTTGTACTTCAAGTAAGGTTACTTCTTACAAGACCTTTGCAAAGCAGCAGATAGATTATGCACTCGGAAGCACTGGACGCAGTTATGTTGTTGGCTTTGGTACGAATTCTCCATTGCATCCGCATCATAGAACAGCACACAGCTCCTGGGCTGATAGCCAGTCAGTGCCGACCTATCACAGGCATACGATCTATGGTGCCTTGGTGGGAGGACCGGGTAGTGATGACAGCTATACCGATACGATCAGTAATTATGTTAATAATGAAGTAGCCTGTGATTATAACGCCGGTTTTGTAGGGGCATTGGCGAAGCTGTACGGCACCTACGGCGGTACTCCGATTGCTAATTTCACCGCAGTAGAATCCGTTACGAATGACGAATTCTTCGTAGAGGCCGGAATTAATGCATCCGGATCAAACTTTATCGAGATTAAAGCACTTTTATATAATGAAACCGGCTGGCCAGCAAGAATGGGGGATAAGTTATCCTTTAAGTATTTCGTTGATCTTACGGAAGCAGTTAATTTGGGCTATTCCATATCGAATTTCACTGTCACTACCAATTATAATGCCGGAGCGACGGTATCTCAGCTTCAGGCTTGGGATGAGGCCAACAATATTTATTATGTAAATGTTGACTTTACAGGAACAAAAATATATCCGGGAGGACAGTCGAATTACCGAAAGGAGGTTCAGTTCCGTATTGCAGGGCCTTCGAATACAAGCTTCTGGAATAATTCCAACGATTATTCCTTTACTGAGCTTAGCGGTGTAACCTCAGGAAATGTAGTAAAGACAACCTATATCCCGGTATATAATGCCGGGGTTAAGGTATACGGCAATGAGCCGGGTACAGCGCAAAGCAGCTCCTCCATCACTCCTGTCACTGCATCCTTTGATAAATATAATCCATCGAGTATCAGTGTAGCTGTTACCTATAACGGGAATACGCTGAACAGCATAAAGAATGGTACTGCCACACTGGTAAGTGGAACGGATTACACGGTAAGCGGCAATAATATCATAATCGCAGCTTCTTATCTATCCGGTCTGGCAGTCGGAGCATCAACCCTAACCTTTGATTTCAGCGCAGGTAACGATCCGAAGCTGACAATCACGGTAACCGACTCTACACCAAGTGCTGCTATTTCCATCAGTACGGCAGTGTTTGATAAGAATAGCCAGAGTAATATATCGGTAGGCTTGACCTTGAATGGACGAACACTGACTGGCATTAAAAATGGCAGTGTTTATTTAACGCAAGGTACAGATTATACTCTGTCCGGCACTACAGTAACCATATTAAGCACTTATCTGGCCGCACAGGCTCTGGGAAGCTTAACCTTAACCTTTGACTTTAGCGGCGGAACCGACCCTGCTCTTGTCATCACGATTAAGGACAGCTCCATCGTGGTAACAGGTAATATCAAGATACAGATGTATAATGCCAATACCTCTGCGACTACCAATGGTATCATGCCGAGAATTAAGCTGTATAATACCGGAACAACAAGTATTAACCTGTCGGAGGTTAAGCTTAGATATTACTTTACGATTGATGGTGAAAAGTCAGAGAACTTCTGGTGTGACTGGTCATCTGCAGGAAGCAGTAACGTAACCGGTACCTTTGTAAAAATGTCTACAGCAAAAGACACTGCGGATTATTATCTGGAAATCAGTTTTACATCCGCAGCAGGAAGCCTGGCAGCAGGTCAGTCCATCGAGGTGCAAGCGAGATTTGCAAAAAGTGATTGGACAAATTACAGCCAGAGTAATGATTACTCCTTCAACAGTACAAGTTCTGCATATGTTGATTGGTCGAAAATGACCGGATATGTGGCAGGAACTCTTGCATGGGGAGTAGAACCGTAGATGGGTTAGTGGTCAAACATAAGATCTATAACCATAAGGAAAAGATAAATTAGTTAAGCTGATTCTTTAGAACAGTAGACAAATGGCACTTAGCTTATTGAAAGCTAGGTGCCATTTGTTTACTGTCAAAGCATTTTCAAATTTGAAGATACTTTAACCATAGATAATGATAATCATACCTTAATTGAAATAAAAAGTCTAGTAATTTTTCCTCAGGGTGGTAGTATGAATTAAAGAACAATTCATACGGAAAGAACTGCGAAGTTCGCACATTGGTGCTCACTCCTTGTTCTTTCAAGGTTCCCCGCTGCCTTGAAGAGGCGGCGTGGAAGTAGTATTGTTTAAAAACAATTCATACGGTATGAAATTGCAGGCTATCATGCTTCCTATGCATATTATAATTATGTGGTATGCTGTATATAAAGCAAGCACAGTAAGGGATTTAAGACAGATAAACCAGGGGATGGAGCAGTATTGCATGGCCTGAGTGAAAGCATTAATGATAGATAATTATATGGATTGATCAACAGGTAAACGATTGGAGATTACAGCATGAATGAATTAGTACAGGAGGCTTTAGCAGAATACGAGTTTACTGACCCTCAGCTTTCCTTCATCCGCCATAATGAAAATATCACCTATAAGATCGATGATAATGATAAAAATTACGTTCTGCGAATTAAAAAGCCGGTAGAAGGTTTTACAAGCGATATATTTGGAACAGAAATTACCGCTTACGAGCTTATGGAAGATGAAATGATGATGATCGAATACGCTCGAAATGTTATAAGGTTAGCGCTGCAGAAACCGATCAGAAATAGAAAAGGTAAATTGGTGAGCCGCCTCAGTGATGGATCTCCAGCCTGTTTATTAGAATGGGTGGAAGGAGAGGTGTTAAATGAAAAAACGGTCACTTCAAAACAAGCAGCCCTGCTTGGAAAAATGGCAGCTCAATTGCATAGAGGGCTACATGGTCAGGAGTATATTTTCAAAAGGTTTTCCTATACTGTGAATTTGATTCAACCGATGAAGGAGCAGCTTGATGATGCTGCGCAAAATGGTCAGATTACGAAAGAGAAAACAGAACTGATGAAAACTGCTCTCCATATCATAGAGAGCAGGATGCTAGAGCTGGATGCAATTCAGGGAATGAAAGGAATGCTGCATGCTGATTTGGGATTATCCAATGTAATTGTAACGGAGACAGATCTGATTCCAATCGATTTCTCTTTGTCGGGCTATGGCTATTATTTTATGGACGTTGCTATGATGATGAGCCAGTTCAAAGACAAGAAAATCCGCTGGTGCATTAAGCAAGGGTACGAACAGGAAAGTAATAAGGAAGTGCCGGCTCCTTTTATTGATGCATTTTTTGCTTTAGGTGTTCTTTTATATATATGCTGCCAGCATAATAGGGTATGGAAGGAAGATTGGTTTTCTGAAACGATAAACAGGTGGTGCAACACAATATTTATCCCGTTAATAAAGGGTACGGAGTATGTATTATGAAATCGTAAAATCCCGGAATGCCGTTATTACAGGGGTTGATACCCCGCTTCACTGACGGTATTCCGGGTTTCATTCAAGATTTATATACGAAAGCTTAATAGTTCTCTTTTGGAATATCTCTTAACAACAACGAATTGAAGTGCTACCAATACCATTCCAAAGCATAAGCTATATCCGACAGCTTCCCAGCCGTAGCCAAGGAATTCATTCACGGTATAATTATAGAATACACCGATGAACAGACCGATGATTACCTGTGGTATAAAGTAATATAGGTTCTTGTGCCGAATCATTCCTTGCATTTCCTCAGACGTAATTCCAATCCGGTGAAGCCCCGACAGCAGCCTTTCTTCCTCCTCAGCTTCAGCCTTAATCTTAAAATGAATCATAACATTAGACGCCCCGCAGAACAGAACTACGATAAAAGACATCAAAAACATGATAAATTCAGCGGATTGCCTGGCGGTAATGTAGTTATCAATTCTTGAGGTGGCCTTATAATACTTGACTTCCTCCTGCTTTATCTGGTTTTTCTCAAATAAGTATTGCTGGACAGCGTCGATTCCCTGCTTTGATATTTTCCAGTTATCGAAGGTATATAATTTCATAATACCTGTCCATAAATCATCACATTCCGAAGCAATCTTATGATAATCGGCATCGCTAATTACTAAGGTCATGTCAGCAAAGGTTGGATTTTTGTTGAACAGGATTCTTATATCACTTCCTGCTGACAACAGTTTCTTGGTTTCATCACCGCACTGAAATTCAACAGAGTCCATGGACATCATATCATGTGCATAGCCATCGTTTAAGACTGTCTGAAAAATAGTCAGAAATCTGCCTTCAGGAATCTGATAATTACAATGAAATACAGCATTAACTTCAGACACAGGAAGCAGATTAAAGGCATTGCTTCTCAGGTAATCAACCTGCTTCAAGGATTTGACGGTTACATCATTTTGCTCCAGCAGGTTTATAATTTCATTATCACTTGCCTGATTCATGCCAAAGATCCGGGAGTATACCAGATCATACGGAGAATAGCTGGCTGAATTACTGATCAGACCCGTATACATTACAGCGCATAAGCCTGTAAAGAATACGGAAAATCCAATCATCCAGGCAGCTATTATGCTGATACGGCTTCGTGATTTACTATGCTGCCGGATAAATGAGAGCTCCGGAATATGCCGCTCCCTATAACCGGGAGCTATCTTCGTAAAATATTGCTCCACACGTTCCACATGGGTAATTATCATGCATAAACCGGCGAACATGGCAGCTAAGCTGACAAGTAATATATTTGATGTATCATATTTATAACCGATTACCATAACAAAGATTGAGATGATAGCCAGGATTACTCCTGCCCTGAAAATTCCAGGCAGTTGTTTACCTTTCCTCTCGGCTCTGAATTTCTCCTTTATTACATCGGTAAGCTTCGTTTTTATCAAGCTGTAAATACCTGTTACCAGCGTCAGCAGGATTGTTGCACCATATAAGGCAATGGTCCACAGATAAGAAGCGGCATTCATAACATAATGCAGACCGGCTATGCCAATCATATGCTGGATAAAGAAGTAGAAAGCAAAGGATATTATGGTCCCCAGTATCAGACCCGTCAGTAAGGATAACCCCGCTATGGCGCAATTTTCAAGGAGCATATTTTGAAGCACTTCTTTTTCACTCATTCCCAGGGTCATAAGAATACCATATTCATGCTTTCTGTTCTTCAGGAAGGCCTGATAGGAATAGGGAACGAACAGAATTAGAAAAATGCCGACCAGGAAGCTGGGCAGATATATATTACTGGAAATACTGCTGTCAACGATGCTGTAGTTCATAAAAGCCTTATTGGTGAATATGGCAGCAAAGCAGTAAAATAAAACGATGGAAAATACATTGCATAAGAAATAAAGCCGATACCTGCGGAAGTTTACCCGTAACATTTTCAGGGATATATCATAGAAGGTCATCCGGTTCTCCTCCAATCAATGCCAGCATTTCCGTTATGGAATCAAGAAAGTCCTTCCGGCTGCCGGTCCTTTCAATATCTGCTGCAAGCTCGCCGTCTTTTAATAGAACAGCTCTATTGCAATAGCTAGCCGCATAGGTGTCATGGGTAACCATTAATATGCTGGTACCTACCTCGTGGTTTATACGAATAAAATACTGCATCACTTCCTTTGTGGATTTGGAATCAAGATTGCCGGTAGGTTCGTCTGCCAGTATGATTGCCGGATGATTCACAAGTGCCCGACAAATTGCTGCTCGCTGTTTCTGGCCACCTGAGATCTCAGTGATATTTTTCGAGTGAGTCTCTTCGATACCAAGAATTTGCATGAGTCGTTCTGCCTGTTCTTCTTGCTCCCCGGCAGATTTTTTCTCTAATATCATCGGCAGCAGGATGTTTTCCTTTACCGTAAGGCTTTCAATCAGATTAAAATCCTGGAACACCATACCTATCCTTCTTCTTCGAAATAATGCCAGCTCCTCTTGATTCATATCAGATAAATGCTGACCTTCAATCCATACGCTGCCTTTGTCTGACCAGTCAATTCCGCTGATGATATTAAGCAATGTTGTCTTGCCGCTTCCGGATGGCCCCATAATTGCAACCATATCGCCTTGCCTGACCTGCAGGTTCAAGCCTTTTAACACCGTCAACTCATCTTTATTTCTTAAGGGGTAGCATTTCCATATATCTTTCATGTCTAAACTATTCATTTTTCTCTCCAATCATAAAAAACCACCAATACTGTATTTTCAGTATCGTGGACTATTCGATTATTTCTATAAATTATGGTGATAACGAGGTTAGTCATGCCACGAAAACTACGTGAATACTAAGGTTTCAATGTTTTCTCATGGCTATTCATAAATTTGATAGGAGAGGGGATTTATTCGTCCATGCGAACGCATAGAGAGACTAAAGTATATTTACGTTCAAAGAATAATATACTTCTGCTGATCCAGAGAAAGGGTATCAATGATAATAAGAAGCAGCCGATGGTGATGCCTGTCAATACAGGCTTCACCAATTGTTTTACCTGTACGGAATCCTTGATTATTAACTTGCTTTCAATATAAGAAAGAAAACAATTGGAGTATTCCGCAGATTGCCTGATAACAATATCCTCAAGTGAGCCTTCACGATAAGAGCCGCTCCATGTATTGAAAATGAAGGCCTGCAGAAGAATGATCACGAAAGGAACTAAAATACTTCTGGCTATATATTTTCTAAAATTATATATGAATTCCATAGGATTGGCTCCTTTCCAAGCGTAATCTTTTTACTGAACTTAAATTATTCTACTACATATATGAAAGTTTTTCTACCATCTATTTCCTTGTTCAATAAAATTATTAACTAAAACTTCGCACATCTAAAAGTGCCTCTGCACCTTGAATATTCAATATTATTTGGCAATAAAATAGCATGAAGCCCTCGATTTTGGTATAATGAAATTGCGAATAACAATAAATCAATACCGGAGGCTCA
>DATMUM010000262.1:0-8326 GCA_035564175.1 Mobilitalea sp. | reverse complement strand
AATCTTCAAGGTTCTGAATGAGCCTGTTTTTAAGCTCAGGGTTTTTCATACGTTACTTTACACTACCTTTTTTGATTGCCTTTATATCTAGAGGTTAACCTCTAAATAACATGATAAAAACTGATTCTGCTCATCTTATGTCCATCATTGTCAGCTAAAATTTCAAGGACAATTTCTTTCGTACTGGTATCAGGAAATTGACAAATTCTCTTATGACCCAGACTCGTACCTTCATATAATACAACCTTCTCTTGATCATTGGAGCGTACAGCGCTTAAGCGATATTGCAGGATACCTTCTCCCACTGTAAGATTCTCTTCTAATATTGCATGGTTAATACAAAGCTCCTGATCGAAGGTTATTACGTATTTACTGGCAGGAGACATCTCAGTCAGCTGATATACCGGATATTCAAAACGTCTTTGAACCTCTTCTTTAAACTCAACCATACGCTTATTATCACTATCTTCAATTAAGCCTCTGCGATCAGGTGATAAATTAAGCAACAGGTTAGCACCATGTCCGATGGACTCATAATAAAGCTTCATCAGACAGGATACAGATTTTAAGGTGTCTTCATTTTGATCGCTGTAGAACCAGCGGTCTCTTATGGTTGTATCACATTCTGCAGGCATGAAACGATCTTCCTCAAATACCTGATTTTCAGCAACATTGGTAGTATTAAAGCACTCTTTGGGTGCAATTCCGTCTTCATTTAATACCCATCTGGTATCCGGATCCCATAGATTAAAGATCAAAATCTCCGGCTGTAAGGAGCGGATTGCCTTTATAATTCTAGTTTTGTCATATTCCACTCCATGAGAACCGCAGCCATCAAACCACAAATAATCAATTTTTCCGTAGTTCGTTAATAATTCGCTGATCTGATTAATAAAGTAATCATCATATTCTTTCGGAGTTCTGGTCTCTTCTCTGAGGGTAAAGTCAGCAGGTGAATAATATAGACCCACCTTCACCCCATATTTTCTGCAGGCGTCTGTAAATTCTTTCACAACATCCCCTTTACCATCCTTCCAGGGAGTATTGGCTACGCTGTATTCCGTATATTTGGATGGCCAGTTGGCAAACCCGTCATGATGCTTGGTAACTAAAATCGCATATTTTGCTCCAGCTGCAACCACTGTCTGAAGCCATTGCTCACAATTTAATTCCGTTGGATTAAATGCCTCTAAGGTCATAGGCTTCATATCCCAGTCACGGTGTTCTTCATAAAAGGTACGAATCCCAAAGTGAAAAAACACACCATACTCCCACGCAAGAAATTCTAACTGTTGTCTAGATGGCTTAACTTTATTCATCATAATCCTCCTGCTATTTACAAATTAGTTTGATCATTGTTGTTTCTATAAACACTTTACTAGCCGACGATTCCAGACCTCTCCACTCCCTTTACAAAGAAGTTCTGTCCGATGAAATAAACCAGAGCGAGCGGCAGAATTCCCAGTACTGCAGCGGAGTTATTAAGAATTAACTGCATTGTAGGTGAGGAAACGATAGGAGCCGCTGTACTCATCAGATTAGGCATAATAGGGAAGTTCCTCAGGTATAAGCCGCTGTAGAGCGTGTCCGTCCACTGCCAGGAAAAGGCCAGCAGAAAAACTGTAACCAACATCGTTTTGGAGGAAGGCAGAATAATCTTAAAAAATGTCTGAAGGTTATTGTAACCATCAATATATGCTGCCTCTTCCAATTCCTTAGGAAGATTTCTAAAATGCTGTCTAAGCATGAATATGTATAGACCATTCTTTATTCCCAGTCCGGTAACCGACATGATTATAATTGGCCAGATCGTATCAATTAAGCTTACTTTACCAAAAAGGAAAAATCGAAACTTCATAAACATCGGAATAACGATAGTCTGAGGCGGTACAATCAGCGTCATTATCACCATCAAAAATAAGATCCTATGGCCCTTAAACTTAAATCTTGCAAAACCATAGCCAATCAAGGAAGTAGTGAACATCTGCAGGAAGCCTACAATACCGGCTATCAACGCTGTAACCGCCACAGCCTTCGGGTAATCCATGTTTTGAATAATTGATTTCACATTATTTATGGTAAAATGCTTTGGAATGAACTTTACCATGGGATCAATAAGATCCTCTACACTCTTAAAGGAATCCACAACTTTTAAAAAGAATGGGTAAAGTATGATGAAGCATAGTCCCGTAATAATAACAGCTCTTACTATTTTCCAAATCAAATGCGCTATCTTATTGGGCATTAACATTCTTTTAATTTTCGATTTAAACATAATTTCCTCCAAATGCCCGCTGAAGCAGGCATAAATTATAAAGCAAGAAGTTCAAAATAAAATTCCTATGGATTTCATTTGGAGTTCTTTTATTGGCTCGCATGATTTTTACGAGACAATCCTCCTTAATCCAAGTAATGGATTCGCTTCGTTACGACCAACGTTATAACACCAAGGATAAATAAGATTATCGCAAAGTACAGCCAGGAGATTGCGGAGGCATATCCGAAGCGCCCCTTCACAAAAGCGATCCCTCTTGTATACTCCATAACGCCGTAAACCGGGTTGGTAAAGGTATCCACAATGGAATAAATAATATTTACAAATATGACCGGTGTCAGCATCGGAAATGTTATTTTCCAGAATTCCTCCCATTTTGTTGCTCCTTCCACCTTGGCAGCTTCAAAAACCGATGGTGAGATTGCCTGCAGCGCGGAGATGAAGATTAATATCTGTACTCCGGAGGAATTGATGATCGCATAGGTATTCTGCACCGCATAAAGTATTACTGAGGTGAAGGAGCTGCTAATTCCAGAACTCATTAAAAAATGCTCCAGGCTGAAATTACCGGCAAACCCCAGCTTATCAAATTCATCCACCGCCTCGGTTGCTGAACCTACTACGGAAGTCATAGCATTAAATATGCCATTGCCTGCTTCCGCGGCGGCTACCATACCTGTGGTTAAGATTACCGGCAGAAAGAAGATCATTCTTGCAACACCGCGGCCTATAAATTTCTGATTTAATATATTGGCGATGAAGAAGCTGAAGATCAGAATGATGAGTGTATCCAGAAGCATACCTTTCACCGCTTTCAGCAGGATTACACGAAAGCTCACATCCTCCATCAATGCTTCCTGAAAGTTTTTAATACCGACAAATGTTTTTGTTATTTGGCTAAAATCAATTTTTACATCATTGAACCCGTACCATAAGGAATCAAGGATGCTAGGTAGGAAGAAAAACAGAATTCCGATGATAAACGGTGCAACGAAGAGATACCCCGACATATTTTTTTTAGCGATAAGCCCTGTTTTATTAAATTTAAGCTTTTTCATATTCATTCCCTTTCCTAATTATCAGTTAATTACCAGATAATCCTGAGCTCCAATTGTATTAGAACCTATCGTTACTTCTTCATTATTATAATTAACTATCACCTTGGTTCCATTTTCGTAGGCTGTCTGAAACACATTCGAAAGAAGCATTTCGTGGTTAGTAATCCGTGTTCCGGAAAGTGCTCCAAGTTCTTTATTTAATCTTGTATAAGTACGAATAATGGTTTCCTTCCAGGTATCATAATTAATGGAATAAATATTGGTATATTCCGTATTGGTTAAAATCAGGGAATCCGCTGCCATCACTGTAAAGCTAAGTCCCGCGCCACTCTCAACCGCTTTTAATAAAGATTCCTGGAAATCAGTTTCCATGTTCAGCGAGTAAGGCGTATATTCCAGATAGCCTTTTAAAACCATTCCTACAAAAGGGACACTATAGCTCTCCAGTCTGGAATCACCTCCGCTGGTTTCAATATTGGTTAAAGAATCCGCATATTTTAAAACATACTCATTTCCCGAATCAAACTTCAGATGATAATCACTCAATTTATCTAAGGATTGCACCAGCAGATTCTTGGTTTCATTGCGTGTTGCATATTCATCATCCCCATAATTACCGGATAAATAGGTTCCTGTAGATGCCAGATACAGGTTTTTATTGTCGATCCGATAATTCCTTAAGAAGGAGTCAACAATTTTGTCATATTTCAGTGGATTGACGATATAAGAAGCTAATTTATTCCTGATATAACCGTTAGAAGGAAAATAGGTATAATACTTGGCATTGGTCTTTTTGATACTTTTTGAAATATCGCTTTGTGAGGAAATACCGTTGCCTCGCTTATATACCTTGGTATAATCAACTTCCAGGTTCAAATTAATACCGAGCTTATCAAATGCATCTGATAATTTCTGATATCCACTCTTTCCCCCCAACTCACTCTGAAATTTAATATTTGCAGGAGACTTGAATTCCAGACCGCCGTTGATTGCACCTTGGTATAAGACATCCATATTGGCAATACCGCTATCCTTCAGCTCTTTTCCTATCTCCTCTGCCTGCTTGAAGGTGGTAGCCGCAACCTGTGCTTCCATGGGAACCCCCAGCTTTTTCACGGTTTTCGTTAAGGCTCCTATCATGTTCAAATCCAGCTTTACACTATCTAAGTCCTTATCTCTGGTTATAACGCCGGTATTCTCCAAGTACTTCTGATAATATCTTGCCATACCGGAATAGGTTGCATCACCTCCATATAAGAAATGATATCTGACTGTATAGGGTGTTTTCTGTTTGATGAATCCAAACAGATAGTCGATACCCTCTGAATAATATTCATCATAGGAAATGTAATTGAAATACGGTATGATCCGGTTATATTTTGAATAGGAGTTATTCGTTGTAGCCTTCACACCGGCTACTGCATCCCCTTTTTCAACAATACCAAAGACCGCAGTATCGTTTGATTTGATACCAAATACCGGCAGGCTTGCATATCTGTCAATTAAATCAACGGTCTTAAAGGTTTTCGCATAATCCGCACCATAGAACGACACATCCAAGGTATCCATCTCATGAGCGGAGGCGTTATTATCAATAACAACACCGCTGCCCTCCGGCACAAACATATATCCTGTATCCGTTGGTTTGCTGGCACCAAAGCTTCCAAGAAGATTAATTCTGGTCAGATAATATCCTTCTTCTGAAGCGATATTCTCAGTCTCGATGGTAACGATCAGATCCTTTCCCTGAAGCTCATATACAATGGGAATTTCAAAGAACGGTAGTTTGTTCAGGATACCATCCGAATATCCGGTAAGCTTTGCTTCGCTGTCCATCACTGATCTGTCTATCCCTAAGATGGTATTAATCGTTTCCAGGTTCTTCTTACCCTTATCCGCAAGATAGGGTTTTATGATATACATGCTTCCGAGCTCTTCTAATTTGGGATATTTAGCGATATACTCTTTTTTCTGTGAATCGTCCAGCTTGTCATATACAACCTCGGTATAAGCATTCACAAAATATCCGTATTTGATTTTATTAATTTCCTTCGTACTTAACATTTCATCCAGTTTCTGAATGTAGGTATTATAGGATTCCTTCGTGAATGCGGAGACTAATATCATATCACTGGTTCTTTGACCTAATACATAATCTGCATGCAGCTTATCAGCTTCTACATTAAAGGTTACCTGCTCCTTTTCCGGGTCCAGGAAACAATCTGGATATGAGGTCATCGTCTTCTTCTTGCCATAATCCATGTATTCCAGCTCTAATTGACTTAATATGACCTTTTTTCTCTCATCCTCCACATTCGCTAATTCATCCTCGGTATAATCATAAATAGCCTCATTGGAGAAGAATACCTTTCCTGTTTCTTTATCAAGAACAGCGATATCGTAATATTTTCCGGTATAAAGCGCGAGATAATCATTCTCTATCTGCAATTTCATATTCGCCAATATATCCTGCTTGTTATCGATCGCCTTATAATCAGTCGACTCAATGATAGCTGCATTTTTATCAAGCTCATAGGATACAGTCGTATTCACCTCTGCATTCTCATTGGGAGAGCTAACACCCGAACAGCCTGAAAGCATGCTGCAAACAAGAAAAAAAGTGATTACTTGTTTGATTTTTTTATTTTTCATAATTGCCTCCATAATGCCGCCTTGCGGCGTTTCAAATAGTTTGCAAAAAGTCACTAACTGTTCCATATCAGCCGCAGATATATTTCGTCGGATAGAATTGATACGAATCCCAACATTTGTTGAAGTAAATTAAAAAACAGCAAACTGATATATGCCATAACAGCCATACCAATTATGGTTGCAATGCACACGACTATATTTTTCAATAAGGAATAACGGTGGGTAGCTAGGGAACCAAAAAATACAAGACCACCGCTCCATACATAAGAAAGGTTATTTAACATTTCATAAAAGGCCTTCTCTCTCAAGGTAAAGAAGTTACTTAAAAATATTAAAATGAATTGTATGATGACATAAGGAGTCATCGCATAAGCTGTGGCGGTTAATATATCAACGAATTTTCCCTCACCGTCATTTAAGCAGGTCAGGCACCAATTTGAGATACACCAGAATAAATACAGTACTAAGACGGTAGCAATTGTATTTGCAAAATTGTAATAGACTCCTCCTGAGGTATTGAACAGGTATCCATTAAAAAAATTATTCAGGATAGTCACACCAATACATAATCCCAAAATGACCATACCTGTCCGGAAGCTGCCTTCTTTTTCATGCTTTATCTCCCAGAAGCCTTTCATGGGATGAGTTGATAAAAATAGCGAATATTTTAGTTCCTTTAGAAATTGATTCATATCTTATTCTCCTCTATAATACTTCAAAAATTTTCGAAGTATCTTGATTAAGCCACTCAGAATGCAGACAGTAAGTAAGGTATAAAATGCGATGGGGAAATTAACTTTCAACTGTTCTTTCCTAAGCTTTTCTTTTGCTATGGAGTAGTCCTTTTTATCCTTTGCATATTCGAAATATTTCATTGCCTCTGCATAGAGTCCCTGTTCCACCTTCGATTTTCCAAGACCAATAAATGCATATTGGAAATTTGAATTCTCACTTGCTACCTGACTCCAATATTCATAGGATTTCGTATACTCACCATCGTAATAAGTGCCAACCGCATTAAGCACTGTCAGACCATAATCGGTGATATCAAAGATGATCAGTTCATTTAGAACGCTGTCCAGTACAACCACTTTTTGTCCCATATATAATAAGGAAACAGGTCGTACGAAATTACCCTTCTCATTGCCGATATCTCCAAAGATATAAAGCATATTACCAAAGGAATCATAGGTAAAGATTCTGCCCTCCGTACTATCCAGAAGGGAATAAATCTCATAGGATCCTAATGCGACATCAATTATTTTCGAAGGAGTTTCATTAAAATACAAATCTCCAAGAGGGGTATAGTCACCCAATCTTCTGAGTATGTCATCACCCATCAGGTTGATCCTCTTCACTGCTGCAGTCTGGCCGTCTCTCGCCTTCGACTGAATCTCTCCTAATACATCCGAGGCGGATAAGGAGGATATTGTTCCATAGATGAAGCCCTTTTTATCAATTGTCATATTACTGTACTCTGTTGGAACAAACTGACTCAGCTTATCCTTCACTTTTTTAGAAGATATGGATTTCCAAAACTTCGTGAAGATGTCCACTTTTACCTTAGGAGTACCGGTGTAGCCAACAAACTTGCCTTCTGGAGTCATCTGGATGATTCCCATGTTGATATTACGAGCAACCACAGACATTCTGCCTGCACTGTCAACGACGATTCGAATTGGGAGATAAGTTTCTGTGCTTGTAATGATAAGACCCTCTGGTTTACCAAAGATATTTAATACATTACCTTCCGTATCCGTTTCTAATATTCTGTTATTTTCCGTATCAGCGATATAAATCTTGTTATCGGCTGTAACAAACAGACCTTCCGGTTTTTTCAGAGCTTCTCTTTTGCCGTCTGCTGTGGTGAAGGTATCAAGTACATCCACCAGGGAAAGCTCTGAATTGTATATAAGGATTCGTCCATTATCCGTATCCAGTATATATAACAATCCATCCTCTGAAAGGAACATATCCTGAGGGTTGGCAACTGACTTTCCACTGTTATCCACTAAAGAAATTGATTTTTCATAGTTATAGGCTGCAGGAGCACTAACGTCAACGCCATTTTGATAAAGGTAAGAGTCACTCCTGCTAGGCCTCGCCCCAGCATAAGCAGTACTGCAGGATATTGTTATTAAGAACATTACTAAACCGAAACATAAAAGCTTTTTCATAAAAATCTCCATTCTGCCGCAGCCCGCTAATTTGGGCGTCAGCACAAATTTGGCGTGTGGAAAATCTTGATTTTTCACACTAACTAACATTCCGCTGTTCCTCAGCGGCACAAAACCTGAAAGAAATTCAGAATGAATTTCCTATGGAATTCATTCTGGAGTTC